>NZ_LUGJ01000008.1:0-57611 GCF_001682955.1 Megasphaera sp. DISK 18 | reverse complement strand
CCTAAAGGGGAGCATATCATTTTGGATGATAGGTCTTTGTTTTTTGATTTAAACTTTGTACATTGGATAATTTACGGTTGACAGAATATAAATGAAAGCGTATGATAAAAATGTGGAAGTTGTAAATTTTGGAATGTACGAATTTTGAAGGGCGTACAGATTTATGAGATCATGAGAAAGGAAGGGTGTTATGGTACTTTTAGGCGACTTGGCCGAGATTGTATCGGGGCACAATGTTGCCCGTCTGTCTGCTTCCGACCAGGACCGGAAATATACGAATGCGGATTTTGAGCGCGATTTTTATCGGATGAAGTTGGCTACGCTTACGAATCCGATTATATACCGTCAACCGGGATCGAGTGAGAGTATGGCGGCAGCCATTATTTCGGACGACAACCGGGGTAAATTCATCAGCCAGGTATTTGCTATTTTGGACATTGACACGAAGAGGCTCCATCCGGCTTACCTTTGTTATTTGCTCAACGAGTCCGACGACATCAGCCGACAGAGCCGTATTTTGCTGCAAGGGTCGGTCATCGTCCGCTTGTCGGCCCAGCAGTTGAAGCAAATCGAAATCCCACTGCTTTCCATGGAGGATCAGGAAAGATTGGGACAGATGTATGTGACGGCCCTCTATCAGCAGTATTTGGAACGGGAAAAAACGGAATTGAAATTTCAGGCCCTGCGCGGCCTTTTACATGACTTGGAAAAAAGCAAACGAGGAGAGATATCTAATGAGCACTGAAAATAAGAACCTTGAACAAGTTTTATGGGACTCGGCAAACGTCATGCGTCAGACCATGGGCGCGGCCGACTATATGGACTATGCCTTAGGCCTTATCTTTTATAAGCATCTGTCGGACAAGACTTTGGAAACGGCGGCGACGGTCTTAGTCGACGGCGGCGAAGTGACGGAAGCCGATGTGGCGACGGAAGCCCTGCGTCAGGCCGTTTATCAGAAATATTATGATGACCCGGCTTATCAGGAGGACTTGCTGAAATCGATGGACATGGACTACGTCATCAAGCCCAAGTTTACCTTTACGGCTTTGGTTGAAGAAATCAATGAGCAAACCTTCCAACTGGAACACCTCAACCAAGGCTTTACTGACCTCGAGCAGTCGAATACGACCTTATTGGAACACCTTTTTGACGACGTGGATTTGCATTCGACGAAACTGGGGTCGACGCCGCAGCGGCAAAACGACCTCATTGCCGACGTCATGAAGGCTTTGGCACCGCTCAATCTCGACAGTCACAGCGGCGATATCCTCGGCGATGCCTATGAATACCTCATCAGTAACTTTGCCTCCGACATGGGCCAGAAGGCCGGCGAATTCTATACGCCTCAGTCGGTATCGACCTTGTTGGCTCGCATCGTTACCCGCGGTCAGGAAGGGAAGCGGGGCTTTGCCGCCTATGACCCGGCTATGGGATCGGGGTCGCTCTTGCTCAACGTCCGCAAATACATCGAAAAGGCCGACGCCATCAACTACTACGGCCAGGAAATCAAGACCTCGACGTATAACCTGGCCCGGATGAATATGATCATTCACGGTATTTCGGCGACGAAACAGCAGCTCCGCAACGCTGACACCCTCGATACGGACTGGCCGGCCGATGAAATCACCGACTTTGACGGCGTCCTGATGAATCCGCCGTACTCACAAAAATGGAGTGCCAACAAAGATTTCCTGACTGATACCCGTTTTGCCGACTATGGCGTTTTGCCGCCGAAATCAAAGGCCGACTACGCTTTCTTACTTCACGGCCTCTACCATCTGAAAGCGACGGGGACCATGGGCATCGTCCTGCCTCACGGCATTCTTTTTAGAGGGGGAACGGAAGGAAAAATCCGTCAGAAGCTCTTGGAAAAAGGCTTCATCTATGCCGTCATCGGCCTTCCGGCAGGACTCTTCTATTCGACGGGGATTCCGACGACCATCGTCGTGTTGAAGAAAGAACGGCCCGGCCGCGACGTCTTGTTCATCGACGCCAGCAAGGAATTCGTCAAAGAAAAGACCCAGAGCCTCCTGACGAAAGACAATATCGAACGAATCTTTAAGGCCTATACAGAACGGAAGGACGAAGACAAATTCTGCCACGTCGCAAGTTTTGACGAAATCGTAGAAAACGACTACAACCTGAACATTCCTCGCTACGTCGATACCTTTGAGCCCGAACCGGACATCGACTTAGGAGAGCTTAATAAGGAGCTGTCAAAGACGAATGCGGAACTGGCAGCCAACGAAAAAGAACTGTTGGCCATGATGAAGAGCCTGACCACGGCAGACGAAAAGAAAGCCAAAGACTTACAGGACTTCCTGGAGCTCTTTGAATGAGGTGTGTGAAATGATAAAAGAAGAAAAGAAAAGGCCGGCTATACGGTTTGAAGGCTTTGAGAATGATTGGGAACGACGGAAAGTAGGAGAATTTCTTACAATTAGTAAGATTCTTGGACATACTGGCCTTGATGCTAAGAAGCTAACCGTAAAATTATGGGGCAAAGGGATTGTAAGCAAATCTGATGCTTTTAAAGGTAGCGAAAATACACAATACTATATTCGCCATGCCGGACAGTTTATGTACGGGAAATTAGACTTTCTTCACGCTGCTTTTGGCATAGTGCCAGACAACCTCGATGGATACGAATCTACATTAGACTCTCCTGCTTTTGATATTCATGACATGGATAGTCATTTTTTGCTTGAACGAGTCCTGCAAAGAAGTTTTTATCTGTATAATGGGATAATTGCCAACGGTAGTAGAAAAGCCAAACGGATACATGAAAATTTGTTTTTGGATATGACTTTATTAGCACCTGACTATCTTGAACAAAAAAAAGTTGGAGATGTTTTTCGTAATATAGGGAATGTTATTGATCTGCATCAACGTAAGCTGGAGCAGGTGCAGACGCTAAAGAAATACTTCCTGCAAAATATGTTTCCTGCTGAGGGTGAGACAGTGCCTAAGATTCGCTTCAAAGGTTTTACGGGCGATTGGGAACAGCGTAAGGTTTTAGACTTGTTGGATTTATTAACTGATTTTGATGCTAACGGAAGTTTTGCTGATATGGCAAAAAATGTTAATACTTTTGATGGAAATGGCTTTGCTTGGTATGTCAGAATGACTGATTTGGATAATCCCAAACCGCTTGATGAATTAAAATATGTAGATAAGCCGTCTTATGATTTTTTGAGAAAAACCCATCTTCATGGCGGTGAATTGCTAATGGCAAAACGAGGAAATATAGGTAAAATCTATATCTTTGAACCGCGTACGGAATATGCAACCGTTGCCCCTAATATGTATTTATTGAAACTTAATACAAAGGTTGTTCCCAGATTTCTTTATAACTTTTTTTTATCTGATGAAGGGAAAAGACAACTTCTTAGATTAAATGCGTCCACTACAATGGGAGCTTTATATAAAGACGATGTAAAAAATATTGATGTGATTATACCACCAATTGAGGAACAAAGGAAAATTGCTGAATATTTTGCTTATCTCGACAACCTCATCACCCTTCATCAACGTAAGTTAGACCAGTTACAGTCTTTGAAAAAATTCATGCTTCAAAATTTATTTGCCTAAAAGGAGATGTATGGCCTATGAGTTCTTTTGAATCGGAAGCCAGTATTGAAGAGAAGCTTATCCGCCAGCTGACGGAAGGAAAGTCGCAGTGGACGTTTCGTGACGATATCCGCAGCTTTGACGACTTATGGGATAATTTTCGCCGCATTTTAGTTCAGAACAATAAGGAGATTTTCGACGCCCATCCTTTGACGGACAACGAGTTTTCGCAGGTACAGAACCAACTGCGGTTCACGTCTTTTTATGACGCTGCCGTCTGGCTCATCGGCGAAAACGGCGTCGTTCGGGTCATGATTCAGCGTGAAGATGCGTCCTTGGGGCGTGTCTACCCGGTCGTTTTCAAACGGGCCGATATTGCCGGCGGTTCGTCGGTCTATGAAGTCGTCCATCAGATTCGCTTTCTCCGCAAAGAAAAGATGAACCGCGACCGCCGCGGCGACGTGACCTTGTTGATCAATGGCCTACCCATGATTCACATTGAGTTGAAAAACCGCAGTCATCCTTATATGGACGGGTTCCGCCAAATCAAGCAGTACCTCAAAGAAAATGCCTTCCGGGATATCTTCTCGACGTTGCAGATGTTCGTCGTCTCTAATGCTGCCGATACGCGCTACATTGCCACGGCTTCTGAAAGTGAGCTCAATGAAAAATTTCTCTCGACGTGGCTCGATGAAGCCAATCGGCCGGTGACGGATTATCTCTCTTTTGCCAAGGCCGTCTTATCCATTCCGGAAGCCCATCAAATGGTGTCCCAGTATACGGTCCTCGACAGTGAACGCAAGGCTCTGATCCTGCTTCGCCCGTACCAGATTCACGCCATCCGTGCCATTCGCAGGGCCGTCAATCCGAATACCGACGGCGGCACCCAATCGGGCTACATCTGGCATACGACGGGGTCGGGCAAGACTTTGACGTCTTATAAGGCCGCCCGCTACTTGAGCCAGATTCCCGGCATCAAGAAGGTCGTCTTCGTCGTCGACCGCCGCGATCTGGACAATCAGACGACCGGGGCTTTTCAGGCCTATGCCGCCTACGATACGATCGACGTCAGCCAAACCGACAACAGCCGCGACTTGGTCAAAAAATTACAGTCCGATAAGGGTGACGTCTTGGTTACGACGATTCAGAAACTGCAGAACGTCATGAAACGCTATCCCAAGGGCTCGAAGCCTTATGAAAAGCTCCACACCCTGCGTCCGGTCTTCGTCGTCGACGAATGCCATCGCGCCGTATCGGCAGAGGCCCAGCGTGAGTTGAACCGCTATTTTACGTCGCCTTTGTGGTACGGTTTTACGGGGACGCCGATTTTCAGCGAAGATGCCAAAAATACACCGGGTGACCTGCCGGCGACGACGGAAGAACAGTACGGTAAGCGCCTCCATGCATATACCATCAAGGAAGCCCTGCACGACGAAGCCGTTCTCGGCTTTCAGGTGGAATACCAGAATACCTTCGATATGGAAACCTTGGCTGCCGAAAACGGCATTTCTATTCAAGGGGATGACGCCGGAGTGGAACGGGCTCTCATCAAGGGCAAGGTCATTCCCAAGGTCTATGAAGACGAGCAGCATATGCTCCAGGTCATCAACTTTATCATCAACCGATCGGCCGGTAAATTGGGCCTTGATCGGGGCCGGGGCAAGACTTTTTCGGCGATTCTGACGACGAGTTCCATCAAGCAGGCTCAGCGGTACTACCAGTTGTTCCGGGCTGTTAAAGAGCGGAAGGTCGACGGTATTTTCGTTCACGACGCGATCCGGCGGCAGCTTTCGGATTTCCCTAAGGTCGCCATTACCTACTCCCTCGGTGAAAATAAGGAAGGCGACACCTTTAATCAGGATCAGATGAAGGCTTCCATGATCGACTACAATACCATGTTCGGCACACAGTTTACGCTGGAACAGCTCGATGCCTATAACAGCAATGTCAATGACCGACTGGCTCGCAAGAAGCGCAAGTATCAGGTCCGGGATGAGCAACTGGATATCGTCATCGTCGTCGACCGGCTGCTGACCGGTTTTGATGCGCCGTCTCTTTCGACGCTGTTCATCGACCGCCAGCCCATGCGTTCATACAGCATCATTCAGGCTTTTTCACGGACCAACCGATTGTTTGACAAGCAGAAGCGATTCGGTCAGATCGTCACTTTTCAGGTGCCGGCCCTATTTAAGGAAGCCGTCGATGCGGCTATGACCCTCTATTCCAGCGGCGGCGGGACCTATGTGCAGGCGCCTACCTGGGCTGAGGCGGAAAAACGGTTTAAAGAGGCTCTCAAAAGGCTGCATCTCCTGGCTCCGACGCCGGAAGCTGTCGACGGCATGAGCCGAAAAGAAAAGCTCAGCTTCTTAAAAGCCTATCGGGAATTCGACAACGCCTATGCCGACTTGCAGGTCTATTCCGATTATCAGGAAAAAGATCTCAAAAGAGACTACGGCATCGATGAAGAGACGATTGAAGCCTATAACGGCAAGTTCAACAACGTCAAAGAGGAACTCAAGGGCGGAGATAACGGCGACGATCCGGAAGTCAATTTGGCCATCAACTACGACCTTCGCTGCTGCCACCGCGATCAGATCGATGAAGACTATATTTTAAAACTGATGGAAGCGGCCCGCGGCGACGAAAGTGCCCTCATCCTCGAAGATTCGGACCGTAACCGCCAGCTCTTTGCCGAAATCAATGCCGAAATCACGCGGTTCCGCAAGACGAATCCCGTGAGGGCGGCCATCTTGGAAGGGATTTGGCAGGAATATCAGGAACGGCCGGTCGACTTTGTGAACCGCAATTTTGCCGATGTCCTCAACGAACGGGTCGATAAAGAACGGACGCGGCTTATCGATGGTTTTGCCGAAGAATGGTGTGTTGAACCCGAGGTCTTGGATTACTACGTTGAAACCTTTGACATCACCAAAGATCCGGATGACAAACAGGATAATCAAGATGCCTTGCGAGAAGCATCTCACGTCAAAGAATACCGGAAAAAGAATCCGGGAGTCAGTGGTCTCAAGTATTGGCCGAACCTCAAAATGGCTTTGTGGAAGCTTTACGAAGAGAAAATTCAGAAACTACAGGAACGCTTATAAAATGTTTGACTGATAGAATGGGCGCTGATGGGGCGGTTTTCCGGTAGAGCTGCGTAAGGAGGATTTCCCTGTAATCGCTTATTCGTGTGAAGAAACAAAAAGAGGCGGTCCTTGGGCGGGACTGCCTCTTTATACGTTGGTGACGGGTAGTAAGTATGAGGGGAAAATCAATCTTCTTTGTCGAGGTCTTTTAGGAACTCGGCGGCGCTGTGGTAGTATTTCGCTTTTTCCGGATGATTTTTTAGTTCTTCTGCCTCGGCGATGGCGGCGAGGGTTTCGTCATTGAGGGCTTCCATGCGGCCTTCAAAGGGAATCCCGTCCTTTTTCAGTTTTTCGTCGACGTGGATGGTAATGTCAGCCATGGTACATCTCCTTTCTTTGTGCCAATATTATCTTGATTATGCCTGAGGAAGAAGGAAAAAGCAAGGCAACTCATGATGAGGGGCTCTTTTTGTACTGGAGGGGTTGATGGTTGCGCCGTATACATTCCAGCCGTCAGGTAGGTCTTACTTTTCGGTTTTATGACAATGACCTCGCATGACCTCGTATAGGATTAATTAGCCTCATATGCAGGTCGTGATTGACATATTTTCTAGGCCAAAGGTCTTGAAGTTTCTCAGCAATCGATTGTTAGGGTGTATTGAACGAAAAAACGGCAGCCCTTTAATCTGGGACTGCCGTTTTTTTATAAGATAATAAAGGTCTGTCTAGTCGCTGCGGTACGAAACTTCAATCTACGCCAGAATAGACATTGATGGCCGCAATGGCTGGCTGAAAGTTTCAACCAAGCGGAGCCTGAGAGACCTTGTATTTGTCGATGAGCTTGTGGAAGATGGCAGCCTTGTTGGGGATTCGGGAATTAGATGGGCCGAACGGTATAAGTGGGCTTATTGTAGACAGGTGTAGTACCTTCGCTTATAATGAGGCTAAGAGAACTGTAGGAGGTGACCGTATGAACAGAGCGATGCCGATTGGTGTTGAAGACTTTAAAAAAGTTCGCGAGAACTATTATTTTGTCGATAAGAGCGATTTTATCCGTCAGCTCATCGACCGCCACGGAGACGTCACCTTGATTACCCGCCCTCGCCGCTTTGGTAAAACTCTGACTATGAGCATGCTGGAATACTTCTTTTCTGTCGATAAAAAAACGGACAGTCAAGACTTGTTTTCAGAACTCGATATTGGAAAAGCCGGGTCGGAATATATGAAGTACCAAGGCGCTTGCCCGGTCATTTTTATATCGCTGAAAGATTTAAAAAACTTGTCTTGGGAGAGCATGCTGGATCAATGGGGGCTCTTTCTGCGGAGGCTGTATCTGCGGTATCAATATCTTTGCGACAGCGACGATATCGATGATGAGATGAAAGCGGATTTTTATCGTATCATCAAACGAGAGGCGACGGAAAATGAATTGGCCGGGTCTTTGACGCGATTGATGGAAATTATGGAAGCTTACTATCAAAAGCCGGTCATTCTGCTAATCGATGAATACGATGCTCCCATTCAGCAGGCTTGGGAATGTGGCTTTTATACGGAGTGTATGACCTTTATGCGCCTGTTTTTAGGCAGTGCCTTAAAAACCAATCCCGTCCTCGATTTTGCCGTTCTGACCGGGGTGCTTCGCATTGCCAAAGAAAGTGTTTTCAGCGGATTAAATAATTTAGAGGTATGCTCTGTATTGAGTGATACCTATAGCGATGTTTTTGGATTTACGCCCGGAGAAGTCGCAAATATGGCTTCTGAACTGAACATCACCTCAGCCATTCCGGAATTACAAAATTGGTATGACGGGTACCGTATTGGAACCAGTGAAATCTATAATCCGTGGTCGGTCATCAATTATATCAACCATCACTGTGTTCCTATGCCATATTGGATTAACACGTCGAATAACGCCATCCTGCGGGAGCTCCTTTCCCACGCTGATTATTTGCGTATCAAATCATTGCAGGGACTTTTACATGACGAGCCGATATCTGTCAGTTTGAATGAAGGTGTCGTTTATGAACGAATCGGCAGGGACCAAAGTGCACTCTACACGATGTTGCTTACAACGGGCTATTTAACGGTGGCTGCCGATGTACAGACCAGTTATGAGCGGTATTCACTGCGCATTCCCAATGAAGAAATTAAAAGAGTGTATAGCATGGAGATTTTGAATTCTTTGGCCGATGGGGCAGACCGGGATACCTTTGACGGGCTCTTCGATTTATTGCTGAACGGGAAGGGCTCTGACTTCTCTTATCAGCTTCAGCGGATTCTCCTTTGTTTTGCCAGTACGTATGATACTGCTAATAAAGAAAGTTTTTATCACGGATTCATGTTGGGGATGACGGCCTTGTTTTTAGGAAAAGACTATGTTGTTGAATCGAATCATGAAAGCGGGTATGGGCGGTTTGATCTGGCCATTTTTCCGAAAGATATTTCAAAAGCCGGCGTCGTCATGGAATTTAAGAGTGCCGATGGGGAAAAACAGTTAGAAGAAAAAGCAAAAGAAGCCTTACAGCAGATTGAAGATCGAAAATATGAAACAGCTTTTGAACAGCGTGGCATCTCGATGGTATGGAAATATGGCATTGCCTTTTGTGGGAAAAAAGTGCATGTCGTCGTGAAGTGAGATGACTGAGTTTTGAAGGAAAAACGGCAGCCTTTATGGGGGCTGCCGTTTTCCTTCATTGACATCACCAATTGGTTGGCGGGAGAGATGTGGAGATAGGAGAGGATTTTCGTATTTACTGAAAGGATGATATCGGGGAATGCGAAGAAGTTTAAAGAGGAAGAGGTGGACGCTGTGAGCGATTATAGACACTCCGGGTGTACGGATCGTAAGCTTGAAGCGGTTATTCGTGACATGGTCGCTGTTTATCGGGAAGTCTTTGGCGGAAAGATTGAGCAAATCCTTCTGTATGGCTCCTATGCCCGCGGTGACGCCGATGGTGATTCGGATATTGATATGGCGGCCATTGTACATGGTGGTCGTCAGGAATTGCAGGAGAAGTTAAAAAAGGTTTGGGACGTTTCTTCGGATTTGGAAGTAGCGTATGAAGTGGTTATTTCACCGACCGTCATCCCTTATGATGAATACATGGCGTACAAAGAGGATTTGCCCTATTATCGCAATATTTCTGAAGAGGGAATCTGTGTCGACGACTCAATTCATGATGAAGACAGAAACGGGCGATAGGCGGCGTTGAGGGAGCCCTTTGATTTGCCATAAATAGCGAATCGATGGAGAGGAAGCCGGCACTTTTGAGTGTCGGCTTTTTGCGATAGTGGGGATAGCAGGTGTAAGCCGAAATACTCGTTTTACAGGTTGGCGATTACAGGCGCAGATTTTTTATTGAGGAGACCCCATAAATCTCTTATGAGATGTATTGGTTCTGATATAATTATGCGCTATAATGTGTGATATATACTGGCCGGCGAGGGGATTTCGGCGCCGGCGTTTTTGATATGGGGGAATTGGTATGAATATAGCTGTGTTTTCTATTGTCATGGGGTATTGCGGGCTGGCTTTTTCTTATATGGCGGCGTCTGTCCTTTGGGGGCTGCCGGACGTTATCGGGAAGGGTATCGGCATCGTTGCGGCCGTGATTTATGCGGGACTGGTTATCGGCTATGGACGGAAAATAATCCGGCGGTCGGATGCGGTTCTTGCTGAATGGAAGAGTCCGGAGGGGACGCCTTTTTTTGCCACCTTCGGCATGGCGTCAGTCCTGTTGGCGGCCATCGTAGAGGCTTGGTCGCTTCCGGTGGCGGCCGTGATTTGGGTCATCGGGGTATTGGCCCTTTTCGCCTGTATTTTTCTCTTATGGCGGCGCTGGATGCATGAGAAGCAGGACATCAGCCGTCTCACGCCGGCATGGCTGCTGATCCTCATTTCACCGCTGACGATTCCTGTGGCCGGCAACAGTCTGAAGCTGTTCGGATATCAGGAGTTGACCTTGTTCAGCCTGAGCATCGGTCTGGGCCTCGGCATGGCCGGCGTCATGTTCTTCCTAAAAGAAGCCGTCTTTGATAAGCATTTCGGGCCGGGCCTTTTGATCCTCCTGACACCTTTCGGCATGGCCTATCTCGACTACACGGCCACCTTCGGAACGGATACCTTTTCGACCCTATTGCTGCACTGCGGTTTGTTCCTGGCGATCCCCCTTTTGATTACGGTATTGACCGATATGGTCAAAGGGACTTTCAGCCTCCTCTGGTGGTCGACGGGCTTCCCTTTCATGGCCTTTACCAATGCCATGCTGCACTATGCGAAATCGTACCCGTCGGACATTACGAACGTCCTCAGTGCTGAATTCTTGGCTGGCGGCACGGTCCTCATTGCTTATTTGTCTATAAAGACGATATCATTTCTGCGAAAAGAACGATAAATCAATAGAAAGGGGCTACTGCACGAAGCGGTGAGCCCCTTTTTTACTGGCTGGTTTTATTTATTGTTGAAGTGAGCATCCAGTGCCTGGCTGAACCAGCGCCCATTCAGGACGTGGTGAATGATATTTTCTTTGGCAGTGCTGTCGATGCTCGTATCCTGATCCATTTCTTTCAGGATGGGGTCATAGGTTGTATGGCCGTAGGTCTGGGTATACCAGGCTTTTTCGGTGTCGGCGTTGACTACGAGCTGGGTCGGACCATCAGCGACAGGCGACCATTGTTTCCATGGGGCCAGCCCTTTTCCATTAGGATTGCCGCGGCGCATGAAATTGCCGATGTACTGCTGGACGGCATCGGTCAGTGCCAGGGCTCCCGCATTATCAAAGGAGCCTGCCGGGTATCCTGTAGCTGTTGCCGTGGCGTATCCGGTAACGAAAGGAATCCAGATGCCATGAACCGATCCCGATAATAAGGCTGCCTTTTCGCCGACAATATCCGGGTTTTCCCCATAAGCGATAATCATGGTATAAATCGGGGCACTGCCATAATGGGGACTCATTTGAGCGGCCGATGCTTCGACATTGAAGAGCTCATACATCTGGCTGCCGTAATTTCTGGCAAAGAGGAATTCCTGCTTTTTCCGGGCATCAGTGAGAACCGTTTCATCGTCGACAGCTTTTTTGAAATAGGGATCACTGCGGGCAAAAAGCGTAAATTCATTGGTACCACTGAGCATGAGCAGCGGCACTTGATTATAGGTCGTCGTCTGGAAGCCGTCTTTATCGAGGACGACGCCGTCCGTGTAGAGGTGGGGGAAGGCGTTCATGCGGATGAAGGCATGACCAAAGGAACCGGCCAGCTTATCCGCCGAAAGTTGATGCAGATAGTCTGCCACATCGGACGTATCCTGCAGCAGCCATGCTTCGGCTTCCGCTTCCGTTGCTTTGATGCCGTCAGCTACGACATAAGGGGCCAGGTGCTTGGCAAAAATCTTCTGGGCATCTGCCGTATCAGATGTGGTCATCCCGCCGCTAAAAGAAATAGCCTTCTGGAACTTACCCTTTGCGGCCGGTGAAATGAGCAAGGCCATGACGTCGCGTCCGCCTGATGAAAAGCCGGAGACGGTGATGTTGTGAGGATTCCCACCAAAACTACGGATATTATCCTTGGTCCAATCCAGCCCCTGCATGATGTCCAACAGTGTGTAGTTTCCAGAGTTTTCTTCGGCTGTGCCGTGTTTCAGGGCCGGCAGCGGATTGAAGCCGAGGGCTCCGAGACGGAATTTGGCACTAATGGCGACGACGTTTGCTTTTTCGGCAAATTGCTTCAGATTGACCTGTTCGGAGTCTCCAGTTTGATTATTGCCGCCATGGATGAAGAAGAGAACCGGCAGATTGATTTCTGCCGTATCCGGGCGGTATATGTCGAGGTTAAGGCTGTCTTCGACGCCGGTGTATCCCTTAGCCGTCTGCTGAATAGCGGTCGGCCCCGCTTTCGTCGCATCTTTTATACCTTCCCACGGTGACGGATTCTGAGGCGCTTTCCAGCGCTGGGCTGTCCCATAAGGCACTCCCTTCCAGATAAGCGTCTGGTCGTCTTTGACGCCCTTTACAAATCCGTACTGCGTATTCTGCAGTGGCTGTTGCTGATAAGCTGGTATAATTGCCTTGGAACGGCGAGATTGTACCGGAATTTGCGCCGTCTGAGCCGTGATTTCTGCCTGCGGATCCGTGATTTCTGCCTGCGGATCCGGAGCGGCTGCCAGTACAGCGGATACTGATAAAACAGCGGCCATCAATGATAATAATACTTTTTTACGAATCTCCATGACATTCCCTCATTTCTACTAACTCACTTGTATTATTTGATATTATGTTTTACATGATATCATACTTAATAAATTTTGTCTCTATCCATAAAAAGTAAAAATATATGTGGTAATTTGGCTATTTAAAGCAAAATAAAAAATCGCCTTTCCCTGTTCCTTTGCAAATTGCTTTCATCTGGCATGGACACTTTCCTTTATTAGGAAAAGATATTTCTGCATGTATATTGCAAATGGACTGGGGTAAGACTGGCAATATAAAACGAAAGTTTGGGTATGGTACAATAGAGGTATCCTATTCGGAGTTTTTTTGTTCTCGTGCGAGCGTTACCCCGAGGTTTTTCCTTTAAGGAAGGGATTCGATACATTTTTTGGAATAATTTTATATATTATTTTTTAAAATTTTGTAAAGATATCTTATACAGTTTATTGACTTATGATAAAATAGGAGGTAGTGGGGCTCATCTATTATATCTTGTTATAAATAGAAAGGATAGAAAGACATGATTAAAGTACTGTTTATTTGCCATGGAAATATTTGCCGCTCGCCGATGGCCGAGTTCGTCTTCCGCAAGATGGTCGATGAAGCGGGGCTCTCCGATTCGATTGAAGTCGCGTCCGCAGCGACGTCGGACGATGAGATTTGGAGCGGCAGCGGAAGTCCGGTCTATCCGCCGGTGGAACGGCTGCTCAAGGAACACGGCATGGACCCCAAGGATAAGCGGGCGGTCCGGCTGACTGTCGATGATTACGATAAGTACGATTATTTTATCGGCATGGATGATGAAAATCTGTCCGACATGAAGTTGACCTTAAACGGTGATCCCCAGCGCAAGTGTTCGCTCCTCCTCGATTATACGCATCATCCGCGATCGGTGGCCGATCCCTGGTATACCCGGGATTTTCAAAAGACCTGGGACGACGTCGATCACGGCTGTAAGGCTTTCTTGGAGTTTTTAAAGAAAAAGCATTTTGAGGGCTGATGAGGCCGAAAGGTAAGCATTTGTTAGGAGCTGAGGAATATGGCCATTGATGTCGACTCTCTTTTGGCCGTATTGGAAGACCCGGCGCCGGAAGAAAAATGGGTGAAGGCCGAGCCTAAAAAGGGCGACCACATCCGCGTGCGGCGCATCGGCGGATTATATTACCATCACGGGATTTATGTCAGTGACGACGAGGTCATTTCCTTTGCCGGCGACGACGATTATAATCCTATCGACTGGTGGGATACGGAGATCCAAGCCACGTCTTTTGAACAGTTTCGCCAGGGCGGTGAGATCGAGGTCCGGAAGTATACGGAAAAAGAGGCTGAAAGCCTTTGTGACGTCGATGATACGATTGCCTTTGCCCGGGCTTGTTTGGGCAATAAGGACTACGACCTGTTGTTTCACAATTGTGAGCACTTTGCCAATGCTTGTAAGCTCGGCGTCTATCGCAGCCAGCAGACGGAGAATCTCCTCTTGGGCGATGCCTTGACCAAAGCTATCCAGTGCCTGTGGGGTCAACGACTCCCGCTTATAGAATCGGGAGCTTGTAAGTCAGAGAAACATAGGTGGTAACGATGCTGAGAACAACATCTCCCTAATTCTGCCTACATCATCGGGCAGTTGACGATGCCCGTTTTGCCAAGGAGATTTACTCCGAGGCAGTTGTTTTTCTCTCGTAACGAGGGTGGTTGTTTCCGGCAATCCACATCGTACCAAGATGCTGGATATTCATAGCTCCGATACGGTCATCGTTGGATTGGTATCCGCACTGGCAGCGATACAGATGTTTGTGAGGCTTACGGTTTTCCTTATGGACAGTAGCGCACTTCGGGCAACGCTGAGAGGTGTATTTTGCCGAGACTTTCAATACTTCTGAACAATTTTCGTGAGCCTTGTAGGTCAGATATTGCTCAAGCTGATAGAAAGACCAGCTCCGCAGGTCATAGTTCTGTTTGGATGTTTTGGAAAGATGTGTTTCCTCAAAGCTGACACCCGTCAAATCTTCCAGCACAAACAGCGTATCCTTGCCGTATTTCGTAACGAGTGTCTTAGAAATCCGATGATTTACATCGGACATCCAACGGTTCTCTCGTCCGGAAAGGGCTTTGAGTCTGCGCTTTGCGGATTTTGTGCCTTTGGATTGGAGTTGTTGTCTGACTTTGAGGAACTTATGTCGTTTGGCTGCAATCTTTCGCCCGGAAACGAACTCTGTTTTGCCTTGTTCATCGTAACTGACCGTCAGGAATCGCAAACCACGGTCAATACCGACAACGTGACGGACGTTTTCTTTTTGGAAATCTTCAACCGCTTTGGTGACGGGAATATGCAGATACCACAGGCCTTTGAGTTCAACCAGTTTGGCCGTACCGAAATTCCATGAGCCGTCCAAATATTTTGAAAAGGGCTTGTTTTCAAAGGTACACTGGGTTCGTTTGCCAAGGGTGTTGATAGACAGGCTTTGGCCGCTATCCACGAAGCTGTAATCGCGATTGCGAACCAAATCCGCTTGCGGGCGCTTGAAGAAGATGGGCTTCCAAAGCCATTCGAGCGTTTTCGTGATGTATTTCCAGGTGCCGTCTTCGTCCTTGTATTTGTACGGCTTTTGAAATAGCTGCTGCTTGACAGTCTTATAGCGAGCCATTGTCGTCTTGATGGACGATTGTGCAAGCTGCGACTTTAAGCTCTTTGTTGAGGCTTTGATAAGCCAAATTGAATTGATTGTCGAAGATGTATTGCGACACAAAATTACAAGCCTGACGGTACTGTTCGGTCATTTGGCGAAACAGAATTTCTTGTTCCGGAGAAACATGGAGGCGAAGTTTTATCGTTTTAGTTAGGTTGGACACTTTTTCTCACCTGCCTTTCTGAAATTATATTGCTTTCATCAAGACCACCATATCATATATGCTACTAAAACTCCAGTATTTTAAGAAAGTGAGGTGACGCGGGCATTCCGCCCCGACCTAAGAGGTCGGAGTATCCTGCCCTGTTTAGATGAAGATGCCCGCCGGCAGTGGTTTACGGAGGCCTGGCAAGATCTGAAAGCTCAGGTAGAGGATAAATTGCGCCGGGACAAGGAAGAGGAAGAAAATCAATAGATCGTCTGCTCGTCGATTTGGCGGAATAAGGGTTCGTAACGCTTGGCATCCCTTTTCAGGCAGACCAGGTAATAGTCGGTTTGGCATTCTTCGTCGACGATGGGGAGATTGATGCGCCCCGGCATGTCCTCGCCGCGGTGCATGAAGTAGCTCGAGACGAAGAAGGGATAGTCGGAATTTTGGGCCAGCTCCAGGAAGGACTCGCGCTGGACCTGCAGTAAGTAACGGGTGTTCGGCGTCTTGTCTTTGGTCATCTGCATCCAAAAGCCGATGTGCGATAAGAGCAGGATGGGCCGGCCGTCCAGATCTTTGAGGTGGATTTCCGGGTAAAAGGCCAGGGCATCGGATGGCGGGATGGAGAGAAACAGTTTTTCACTGCCGCATTTTTTGACGAATAAATCGTCGCCGTCGGGAATCGTATGGGTGACGGCCAGTTGGTATATGTTGTTTCGCAGGCCTTCGGCAAAGGAGGCGTCGTCTTTCATGTCGGCCGAGATCGTCTTGCCTTCAAAGAGGCTGTTGATGATAGGCGTCAGCACCATTTGCGGGACCGGAGCGCAGTAGCCGATGGAAATGGTGTGAAGGCTGCGCTCGTAATTGCGGACGCGGCTGCAGAAATCGAGGTTTTCCTGTAATACCCGTTTGGCATAGGGAAGGGCATAGCGACCCGTTTCCGTGAGCTCGAGGTGATTTTTGCTGCGGACAAATAAGGGGACGCCTAATTCAAGCTCCAACTTCTTCATGGCTCTGGTCAGGGCCGGTTGAGAGGTATGGAGCTTTTCTGCTGCCTTGGTCAAGGTGCCGGCGTCGGCAAAGGCGGCAAATTGGGCTAAGAGGTTTGTTTCAATCATGGTCGTCTCCTTTTCAGTATACAGTAATTGAATAGTGAATTCCTTTGTTGGTATTGTACAATTTTTTCCGGATGCTGTAAACTTCTACATGTGGACAGGAAATATCCAATACGCACAGACTGCGTATCTCATAGATTGATTCACCGTAGAAAGGAGCCTTATTTATGGAATATACGAAACTCAGCAACGACGTTCGCCTTCCCTTGTTGGGACTGGGAACCTTTATGATTAGTCCGGAAGATACGGAAAAATCGGTGTACGATGCCTTGAAAATGGGCTATCGCCTCATCGATACGGCCAACGCCTATCTCAATGAGGAAGCCGTCGGCAAGGGCCTCAAGAAAGCCTTGGACGAAGGCTTGTCAAACGGGAAGATATCTTTTTATCGACCAAGATTTGGCCAACCCTCTATGAAGCGTCGGACGCCGTCGATAAGACCTTGGAACGGCTCGGCGTCGAGTACGTCGATCTCTTATTCATTCACCAGCCCGCCGGCAACTACAAGGCCGGATATGCCTTGATCGAAAAGGCTTATAAAGAAGGAAAGGCCCGGTCCCTGGGGATTTCTAACTTCTTCGGCGACAAGCTCGAAGCGCTGCTGGCGGCAGCGGAAGTGAAACCGCACGTCATCCAGCTCGAAACCCATCCCTACCATGTATACGATGAGGTTATGGTCCGCCTTGGGGAATACGGTACGAAACTCATGGGCTGGTATCCCTTGGGCCATGGCGATCCGGAGCTCCTTCACGATCCGATCATTACGAAATTATCGGACACGTATCATAAGAGTACCGTCCAGATTTTGCTCCGCTGGGCCGTCCAGCGCGGCTTCATCACCATTCCCGGTACGAAGAATCGGGACCATCTGCTCAGTAATTTCGATATCTTCGACTTTTCCCTGACCGACGAAGACATGGCCGCCGTCAACGCCTTGAACGGCACGCGCCGCTATTATACGCCGTCGCAGGAACTGGAAACTCGTTACGCTAACATGCATTTGCCCTTTGAAGGCTGATAGGAGGATAAGACTATGGAATTTGTAACCTTAAACAACGGAATTAAAATGCCGAAACTCGGCTATGGTGTCTATCAGACGGATCCGGCCGATACGGAACGGGCCGTCAGCGATGCGCTGGAAGTCGGCTACCGCCTCATCGATACGGCTGCCATTTACGGCAATGAAGAAGGCGTCGGCGCCGCCATTGCGAACAGCGGCATCGCCCGGGAAGACCTCTTCATTACGACCAAGCTCTGGGTCCAGGACCACGGCTACGACAACACGCTCCGGGCTTTTGACGCGTCGATGAAGCGACTCGGTCTCGACTACCTCGACCTCTATCTCATTCATAAGCCCTACGGCGACTATTACGGTGCTTGGCGGGCCATGGAAAAGCTCTATAAGGAAGGCCGCATCCGGGCTATCGGCGTCACCAGCTTCTGGAACGAACGCCTGGCAGACCTTGCCAATATGAATGAAGTCAAGCCGGCTGTCAATCAGATCGAAACCAACGTCTGGAATCAGAAATGGTCGGAAGATGCCTTTATGAAAGAAATCGGCATCCAGCACCAAGCATGGGCTCCCTTTGCCGAAGGAAATAATGATATTTTCCGCACGCCGTTGATCCAAAAAATTGCTGAAACCTATGGCAAGACCGTCGGTCAAGTCATGCTGCGCTGGCTCTTACAGAGAGACATCGTTGCCATTCCCAAGTCGGTCCGCAAAGAACGGATGCAGGAAAACTTTGACGTCTTCGACTTTGAACTGACATCAAAAGATATGGAAGCCCTCCGCACCCTCGATACGGGCAAGAGTACCATTTACGATGAAATGGACCCGCACGTTGCCCTGAACATCGGTAAGGTAACGCTTCACGACTAAGAACGATTTATAATACATATTATATATATAATAAAGAGGCTGTTATGGAAGAATTATTTCTTTGATGACAGCCTCTTTTGTCGTGGTACTGCGCTTTTTGGAAGCCGCCATCAGACGGGTCTTCTTTTTTTGCGGCCTCGGGACTGTTGTCTATCCGGATGCGTTTAGCTGCATATATTATAGATAGATAAGAGAGGAAGCGACGGGAAACAGAAGGGGGGGGAAATTGGATTCGAAAGGGCTAAGTGACGAAAAAAACGAAAAATAGGCGACATGAAAGGGACAAGAAAATGAAAAAAAGCGGAACAAAGATGACGATCCGGAATGTAAAATATGTGTTTTTACAATAGACAAATGTGCGATAGTTAAGAAAGCGAAAGTCCAGCGAAGGTTATGCGAGAAGATTTTATACCTAACGAATTATTGAAAAATACTGGTTGTAATACGGAATCGGTAAGTAAATTTAGAGATGATGAAAAAATGGTATTGCAGATTTGAACCCTCTTTTTGAAAGAGTTTTGGACGAGAGGGGGACTTCGTCCATTCCGTATATCGAGGGTTCTGCGGCCGGATGGAGGATATACACGCGGAGTTATGGAGGCGCAGACGCTGTTCGGGAACCTTGAGGGGAAACGGGTGAAGCCGGACTCCGAAATCGATGAAAAGATTAAAGATGGAGGGAAATTTTTCGATGAAAATTTGTCTGTCCAGCGATTTTTTTGAATTTTCGAAAAAAACGGGACTGAGAAAAAGTAGACGGTAAATTTATTCACTGTAGGTGAAATACGATGCGGCTTTTCCTTCCCTTTACAATTTGCTGGGTTTTTATGCCGAAAAGAAGGGTTAAACAGGCCTCTTTGTACGAAAAATATCAAAGGGATTCAGCACGGAATCGAGGGGGCAAAAAAAGATTTGGTAAAAATTTTCTAAAAAAGTGCATAAACCCCGATGGATATGTGGATTTTCTATGGTTTGGAAAGAATTTTGCTGATTTTGTATACACGGCGTAAACGGCATGGTTGTGCCATTTGTGGTAATGAGTAAAACTCTCAAAATTGAACGAGTTTTGACAAATCGATGCAAACCGAGTATAATGCATAACAACTGGTGTAGTGCTTATGCAGGTGGCACCAGGTGATAGAGATTGTGAAATGGTTATTATCAAGGCAGTAAAAGAGAGGAAACTAGGACAACTCGCCAATGAACCCTTGAAAAATTACCTTTCGTTCATCTCGACTGTAACGAAGTAAGACGAAAAGAAACTTATTTTTTACGGAAAAGAGGTAATTTTCATGAAATCCAAAGTATTAGCAGCTCTCGTAGCAACCATGGCTGTTGGCGCAACGTGCGCATTCGCAGCTAACCCCTTCGTCGACGTACCGTCCGACAGCTGGGCTTATAAATCCGTCGTAGAATTGGCTGACGCCGGCATCATCCAGGGTGTTGACGGTGAACATTTCCAGGGCCAGCGTAACATCACTCGTTACGAAGCCGCTGAAATGGTCGCAAAAGCTATGGCTCACATGGACAAAGCTTCTGTTGAACAGCGTGCCCTCATCAACAAATTGGCTGATGAATTCGCTGACGAACTCAACAACCTCGGCGTTCGCGTAAGCGCTTTGGAAAACCGCGTTGGCAACGTTAAAATGACCGGTGACGCTCGTGTTCGTTTCATCCACCAGGATAATGACGACAACGGCAACGGCAAAATTAAAGGTGACGACTCCTGGTCCTACCGTGTTCGTCTCCGCGCTAATGCCCAGGTTAACGACAAAACGAAAGTAACCTACGGTATCAGCACCGGCAACCACACCTTCTCCCAGGATGGTGCTGCTGACGAAGAAAACGATATCTACACCGACCGCGCTAACGTTGAATACAACTTCAACAAAGATTGGAGCATGATGGTTGGCCGTTACAACTACAAAATGGGCGGCGACAACTCCTACGGCTTCCTCTATGGCGATACCTTTGACGGTGCTCAGTTGCAGTACAAAGGCGACAGCTTCGCTTTGACCGGTGGCTATGGTAAATTCAAAGCCGGCGAAGTAGCTGGTGATTCTGAACTTGATATTAAAGGTGTTAAGACCGGTTACGGCGAAATCGAAGGCTTCTTCGGTAACGGCTCTGCTATCGGCGGTTACTACAATGACTTCTCCTCTGGCACCGGCTTCAACTTCGACGACGCTTGGGGCGCTTATGCAAGCATCAACCTCGGCACGAACTGGAACGCTTTGGCTAACTACGAAAAATACAACAGCAAGAGCGGCAACCAGGATCCTGAAATCTGGGTCGGCAAATTGACCTACGGCGCTGCTAACTTCGCTACGCCGAAGTCTTGGGACCTCTGGGTTGAATACCTCAACGCTGATGACGGCTTTGGTAGCACAACCAGTGACTTCGTTGGCTCTACGGACAGCTGGAGAAGCGACAACCTCTTGAACAACGTTAAATCTTGGGGTGCCGGCATTGACTACACCTTCGCTAAGAACGCTCAGTTCCAGGTAATGCAGTCCTTCGCTTCTGAAGCTAAGAGCGGCAGCAACGATCCTGGCGAAGAAACTCGTGCACAGTTCGTATTCGTATTCTAATCTTTAGAATTACCGATACTCGCTTGTTTCACAATCAAAAGGCTCTGTCTTCGGACAGGGCCTTTTTTGCGCCCTTTTTTAAGTCAGTGTCACAAGAGGGGATTGAGCCTCCAACGTTTTTCGAGGAAGGGCTTTTTCGGCCGGAGAAGATTTTTCGAAGGAATGTAAAGTTTTTCTGTTTTTTGAGAAGGATTTCGCCTTTCTTTGTTGAATACTATAAGTATAAGGGAGGCCGGAATGGAGTTACATTCCAAACGGGCTCTCTCCAAGAAAGGAAGGGATGTTTTATGGCAACCATCGTTAGAGGTAAGAATTTAGAAATTACACCGGCTTTGAAAGACCACGTTGAAAAACAGGAAAAGAAAGTTACGAAATACTTTGATAACGAAGTCAATGTCCAGGCCCTGCTTTCTGTAGAAAAAGATCGTAAAGTCGCTGAAATTACATTGAAAGTAGACGGCGTCGTCCTTCGCGGTGTCGAAGGCAACGACGATATGTATGCTGCTATCGACTTAGTCTACGATAAGCTGGTCCGCCAGATTCATAAATACAAGACGAGAATCGCCCGCCGCATGAAGAAAGGTACCTTCAACGCCGCCCTCATCGAAGGCCCGGCTGTACCGGAAGAATCCTTTGAAGTGGCTCGTGTCAAGAAATTTGCCGCTCGTCCCATGGATGTGGAAGAAGCTATTTTGCAGATGAACCTCGTCGGCCACGACTTCTTCGTATTCCTCAACTCCAAGACCGACACAATCAGCGTCGTCTATAAACGAAAACACGGGAAATACGGCCTCATCGAACCGGAATATTAAATCCCTCGATATTGCTCGGAATACAATTTAATATATGAATGAAAAACGGCCCTCAACCGCAAATGGTTGGGGGCCGTGTTGTGTCTTACAGACCTGAGGAATATTCTTTTTTACCGGTATAAGAGGTTGGTGAAATACTTCTTGAATTCTTCGAGCCCCATAGATTGGTATTGGTCATAAAGGGCCTGGCAGACGGAATCGGTGGGATAATTGATTTGATCCTTTTCGTCGGTAGCTGCCGTATAGATGATCTGAGCGGCTTCTTCCGGGCCCGGGAATTCTTCATGGCCGTGGAGGAGGTATTCCTGTTGGTGGGCGGCGACGTCTTCATAGCCTGTACGGTCGTTGATGGGGGTCTGGAAGTTTGTCTTGGTGCCGCCGGGAATCATGGCCTTTACAAAGACGTTGAAAGGCTTCATTTCATAGTATAAGGATTCGAGCATCCCTTGCTGAGCTCGTTTGGCTGCGCCGTAGACGCTGTCCCGCGGCAGGGCGATGATGGCCGCCAGGGACGTCGTCGTCAAGATGGCGCCGGCCCGGCGTTTTTTGAAGTGGGGGACAAATTGCTGGGTTACCAGCATGGTACCGAGGACATCGGTGCTGAACACTTTATGGATGGCATCTTCCGGAATGCGTTCGAGGGGAGCCATGACGCCGTAGCCGGCGTTGTTGAGGAGGACGTCGACGTCGTAGTCGGCCAGGGCTTTTTGGCAGGTTTCCTTAATCTGCTGTGAGTCTGACACGTCGAGGGGCATGATGACCACATTGGGCAGGTCCTTCAAGTCTTCTCCTTTTTTCAAATTTCGCATAGTGGCGATGACGCGCCAGCCTTGACGAGAAAAATATTTTGCCGTTTCTTTGCCGATGCCGGACGAGGCACCGGTAATAAAGATAGTTTTCATCTCTTTTCTCTTTCCTTTCCTAAGTGAGTTAATATTTGGGGATGAATTTATTATGGCATCGAAAAAGGGAATCGACAATGGTCAGTATGGGACTGAATGGGACTTATGCCACACTTATATAAAAAGGGTAGCGAAAAAGTAACGAAAAAATGATACAATAAGGGAAAGCCAGAAAGGAGGCTAAGAATTATGAAATTAAGCGGTCATGAAGACCTGCGTGTACAAAAGACGATTCAGTCGATTCGGACGGCCTTTTCGGTCATGCTCTTAAAGGAGGACTATCGGAAGATCACCGTTACGGCCCTTTGCCGTCAGGCTGTGATTAATAAAAAGACTTTTTATCGCTACTATGACAGTGTCGATGCATTGCTGGAAGAGATCCTCAGTGAATTTTCCAAAGGCTATGTCGACACCATTTCTGATTATCAGGTGCCCGAGGATCTGGATAAGATCAACGCTGCTTTTTTCCATTATGCTGTCCATCAAGGGCCGCTGTATGAAAAAATCCTCTGCTCCGTATCGTATCAGCACCTTAGCAGTCACTTGGTGGAAGAATATATTGCCAAGAGTTGGGGGAAGGCTCCGGCCTTTCAGCAGTTGAGCCCCGGCGAACAGGAACTGTTTACGACCTTCATCCATGCGACGGGACTTTCCGTGTATCGTCAATGGGTCGAAGGCGGAAAAAAGCTTCCCGTCGAAGAGGTCATTGACATTACCAACAAACTCCTGAGTCAGGGCGTAGCCGGCCTGTTGCAACCAAATAATCCTGAGAGCGGTCAATAGCCGCAGCGGGCATAAAAAATGCAGTCATCCTTTTGGGTGACTGCATTTGTATTTGGCTGTCTGAAAACAGGGGTTAGGCCATGGTGATGCATCGTTCGAAGCGATTAGTCTTCTTCGCTGTGGAGGACGCTGATCTTGGGCGCGTGATGGATGGCCTGATCGAATTCGTCCTGGATTTCCTGGCTGGCTCCGCCTTCGAGCTTGCTTACGATGTAGATGGCGGCCAGGGAGAAGAGGAAGCCCGGTACGATTTCATAGAGGCCGAACCAGTTGAACTGCTTCCAAATGAGGACCGTCAGGCCGCCGACGATGATGCCGGCCAGGGCCCCGTTTTTGGTCATCTGCTTCCAGTACAGGGAGAGGAGGATCGTCGGGCCGAAGGCGGCGCCGAAACCGGCCCAGGCGTAGGAAACCATGGTCAGGATGTAGCTGTCCGGGTTGAGGGCCATGACGATGGCCAGGGCCGAGACGACGAGGACCGTCAGACGGCTGACGTAAATGAGTTCCTTGTCGCTGGCGTTCTTGCGGACGAAGGTGTGGTAGAAGTCTTTAGAAATAGCCGATGCCGTAACCAGGAGCTGGGACGAGGCCGTACTCATGACGGCAGCTAAGACGGCCGACAAGATGAGGCCTGTGGCAAAGGGCGGGAAGAGCTGACCGCTCATGACCAAGAAGACTTTTTCCGAATCGGCACCGGTCAAGGGCGTCGTGACGACGACTTTACCGACGAGACCGACGAGGACGGCAGCGGCCAGGGAGATGACGACCCAGGTCATGGCGATGTGCTTCGATTTCTTTAATTCAGCCGGGTCGCCGATGGCCATGAAGCGGACCAGGATGTGGGGCTGGCCGAAGTAGCCGACGCCCCAGGCCAGGGCCGAGATGATGCCGATGATGCCTGTCGTCGACGTGTCAGGAACCATGTCGAGGAGGTTCGGTGCCGTGTCGGCTAATCGGGTCATGACGGCTTCGCCGCCGCCAAAGGCAATCATGCCGACGACGGGGACCAGGACGATGGCCAGGAACATCATGCAGCCTTGAATGAAGTCGGTCCAGCAGACGGCCATGAAGCCGCCCAGGAAGGTGTAAACGACGACGACGCCGGCGCTGAGCAGGAGGGCCGAGAAGTAATCCATGCCGAAGACCGATTCGAAGAGCTTGCCGCCGGATACGAAGCCTGATGACGTATAGATGAGGAAGAACACTAAGATGAAGATGGCCGAGATGATGCGGATGAGGTTCTGGTCATCGTGGAAGCGGTTTTTTAAATAGTCCGGCATGGTCAGGCTGTTGTTGGCCACTTCCGTATAGTTGCGCAGGCGCTGGGAGACGAAATGCCAGTTGAGATAGGTGCCGATGGCAATGCCGATAGCAATCCACGACGCCGAAATACCCGTCGAGTAGGCAAAGCCCGGTACGCCCATGAGCATCCAGCCGCTCATGTCGGACGCTTCGGCACTCATGGAGGTGATCCACGGTCCCAGGCTGCGGCCGCCGAGAATGTAGTCGCTCAGCCGCTGTTGGGAGCGGGAATAATAAATGCCAATAGCCAGCATGGCCCCGAGGTAGAGGACGAAGGCGGCTAAAATAGGCACATTATAGTGCATCATAATGGTGAAAACCCCTTTCAATATATTACTATATTATAAAAATTACATAAAGAATAAACCTATTTTAGCATATTCATGCGGCCTTGTATAGAATTTGTCAAGAGGGAAATGGTGATTTCTGTTCAAGGGGGCGGTGAAAAAGATCCTTTCTATTGCGGGCAAGCCATTCCCTATAAGATGATATAAATTAGCCGATAGGCAGCTGCCAGGGCGATGTATGAAAAAAAGCGCTGCACGGAAGGCCGTGCAGCGTCTTTTGGCCGTACTCAGACTTTCAGCTTGTCAATCGTATTCACGAAGGCTTCGTAACTTGCCATGCCGTTGACGAGAACGGCTTTTTCCCCGTATTGAAGCTGGACTGTCGGCAACTGATGAATCCCCAGGGAACGTGTCAGTTCCAGATCTTTTTGGAAGGCCGCAGTGGCACGACCGTCTTCAAAGGCGCGGCGAAACTGCGCTTTGTCTAAACCGGCCTCTCCCGCAATGGAGATAAGTTCATCGGTCTTTGTCGTCTTCCGTGTCTCGACAATGGTTGCCCGGCGAAGCTTCAAGAGAAAGGAAAAAGCCTTTTCGGGACAGCAAATTTCGGCTGCCTTGTAGGCGATGCAAAGGGGGTAGGAGGAACGGTGGTCGGCATTGAAGAGGTGGAAGCCGTCCATGTTGACCGGAAGGCCGCCGATGCCTTCTTCCCCCTTGTAAATTCGGGCCAGACGCCGGTTATAGAGCCGGATGCCTTCTTCGGCAGGCAGGGCCCTTTCTTCAGGAAGCATGAAGTCGCTGACATCCCGGACGAGGCCGCTCATGACATAGCGGAAGACGAGGCGGTCGCCGAAATGGTCGGCCAGCTGTTCATAGACCGGTTCTTGTTCGTAGGAGAGGCCCATCATGGGGTCCGTAAAGGTGGTGAGGATTATTTTTTCCATGGTATCACCGGTATGGGCTGTCGATAAATTGGCCGTTAGTCGACCAGGTTTTGATATCGTCGAATTTGATGTAGATGTTTTCCGGCGGAATGCCGAGGACGTCCTGGAAGGCAGCGGTCATTTCGGTGCTGAAGACTCCGAAGCCGGCGTGATCCGGGCGGCCGAAGAGAGAGGCTTCGATGTAGGCGATTTTCCAGGTATCTTTGCCGCGGAGGTAGAGGCGGCAGTTATCTTCAATCCCAAAGAGGAGGTAATTTTCGTTCAGGCCGGGAACGGCTTCGATGGCTTTTCCCAGACGGGATTTCAATTCTATTTCTTGGTCGCGGCTGACCGGTACGTTTACTTTGGCTATGACAAAAGGCATTAGGCAGCCCTCCATTCTCGTAACTGAGCTAAAATCTTGTCGGCTACTTCCTGATGCTTCATCTGGTATGTGTGGCCTGTCTTTTCGATGAAGATCAGGGAATTGTCTTTGGCAGTCGGCATGTGGGCATTGAGGTTTCTTAAAAATTCAGACGGATCGCCGTCGGTGAAGTTGTCGTACGTGCCTACCAGAAGGGCTCCCGTATGGGACAGGGCCGAGGCCTGTGAAAAGTCCCCGTCTTTTGCGGTGTGGACATTATTGAGCAGATTAGAAAACTGCCAGTCCCAAGCCGTGTCGGCAATGCAGGTTACCCAGCCCATGAAGGGGAAAGGCAGCATTTGATCGCCGTCTCCGCGCGCGACCTGTTCTTTGATCAGCGTTTTTTCACGGTTGGTGACGCCGGACATCATATAGGTCAGGTTGGCCGGCGACAGGAGGAAGAAGTGTTCCACCCGTTTATCGTGATGGCGGGACAGGTAGTAAATGACCTTATTGGCGCCGAGGATGATGTGCTTGTAGCCTTCTTTTTGGGCAAAGGTGAGGTAAGCGTCGAGGTCGTCGTCGGTATAGGCAAAGCGTTCGTTCCACGAGCCGATCGTTTCCACCTTACCGGTACGGACGTTGACCGTCGGGATTTCACTGAAGGCGTTGTTGGTCTGGGCGTAGATGAAATCGATGTCGCCGCCGTTTAAGGTGTCGCCGATATTATAATAGAAGGGGTTGGAATAAAAATTGCCGTGGATGCCGGTGATGGCAATCATGACGGTGTCGGCTTTACGTTCTTTCTGTTTGCGAAAGAGGACGCCGTTTAAGACGACGCCGCGATTAGTCGGCACGTTCAGTTGAAACATCATGACCTGTCAGTCCTTTCTGAAAATGCATTTGTGAGACGGCGACGAATAACAGGCGTTGCAGGATATGCAGGCAGCTACAGTCGTTTCGCCGCTTTTGAGTTTATTCGGCAGATCCGGTTCCCGCAAAAGGGGGCGGGAGAGGGCAATCATTTCGATCTTGGTTTGGTTCAGTACGGCTTCCATCGTATCGAAGCTTCTCAACCCGCCGACGAGGATGACCGGAACGTCGGTGGCTTCAGCCAGCTTGGCTGCAAAGGGGGCGAAGTAGGCTTCGTTTTGATGGGGACGGATGCCGGGGACGGACGTGCCGTTGCCGCTGACTTCGATGGAATCTAGGCCGGCCTGACAGAGGTGCAGGGACATATCAAGGCTTTGGGCTTCATCTAAGCCGCCGGCCATGAAGTCGTTGCTGTTGATCTTGGCCGTGATATGGAGGGTCGGGGCCTTTTCCCGGATGGCCTTTATGATTTCTGTGACCAGCCTGGTCCGGTCCTCCGTGCTGCCGCCGTATTCGTCTGTCCGGTGGTTGACCAAGGGAGAGACCAAGCGACTCAAAAAGAAAAAGTGGGCGACGTGGATCTGGACGCCGTCAAAGCCTGCTTTTTCAGCGCGAAGGGCAGCGTCGATGAATTGATCTCGCACGGCGTGGATTTCTTCTGTCGTCATGTCGTCGGGCTCGACTTGCTCGAAGCTGTTTCCGACGGGGCGGTAGTAGGCGCCTAGGGCTAGCTGGGTGATGACCGGGACGCCTTGAGCGTGGATGATATCGGTCAGTTTTTTATACTGCGGAATGAGGGCGTCGTCAGAAAGGCGCATCATGCCGCCGAAATAATAGTCGTTGGCAGACACGCTGGTAAAACCGGTGATGATGGTGCCGACGCCGCCTTTGGCAATTTCATCGTAGATGCTGTAGGCTTCTTCGGTGACGCTGCCGTCGCGGTTGGCAATGCCTTCCCAGGTCGCCGACCGTACCAGACGGTTGTTGGCTTTCAGATTTTTCAAGGTTATGTTGTCAAAGAGGTGTTTCATTATTTTTCACTCCTATCAGATTGTCGGATTAGATTGATTTTTCGTTCTGCCTACATTATAATTAGAAACGTAGAAAAAACAAGAAGAGAGATTTTTCTTCGTAACTATAAAAAATATAGTGAAGGTGATTTTATGGGAAATAAACCGCTTCCGAAAGAACAAAACATCTATGAAACAGACTGCCCGATTCTCTATGCCATGGAGCTTATCGGTCAGAAATGGAAACTGCCGATTTTATGGTATATGGCCGATGCCGAGAACCAGACCCTGCGCTACGGGGAATTGGAACGAAAGGTCGTGGGCATTACACCGACCATGCTGACCAAGTGCCTGCGGGAATTGGAACACGACAAGCTGGTGAACCGAAAACAGTACAGTACGATTCCGCCGACAGTCGAGTATTCTCTGAGCGAACGGGGAAAGAGCCTGATCCCGGCTTTGCAGTCGGTCTATGAATGGGCCGAGTCACAGTTGGACTCGAGCCGTGAATAGGCACGCTGTCAAAATGCAGCTGGCGCCTCCTTTTTGCCTTATTGATAAAAAATAGGACAACTAAGGGGGCTGAAAGGGGAGCGGAGCGGCGGCGGAACGCAGAAAATGGCGGAACTGCCTAATTTCTCCCAATCTATTGCAAAGTTTGACACTCCCGCGGTATAATGTATAATTGATATGATATAACAGTGTAAATTGCAGATTTTGTAAATTGGAGGTCTCGGATAGGTGTTAAATAAACTCATACAAAGACTGCTCGGAAATAATACGGAGCATGAACTGAAGAAGATGTGGCCCATCGTTCGCCGCATCAATGATCTGGAGCCGAAATTAGCCGGATTGAGCGATTCGTCGCTGCAAGAAAAGACCTTTGAATTCAAAAATCGTTTGGCTGCCGGTGAAACGCTGGATGATATCCTGCCCGAAGCCTTTGCCGTCGTTCGTGAAGCATCCCGTCGCGTAACGGGGATGCGTCATTTTGACGTCCAAATCCTGGGCGGTATCGTCCTCCATCGCGGAGATATCGCTGAAATGCGTACCGGTGAAGGGAAAACCTTGGTTGCCTCCCTTCCGGTATACCTCAATGCCTTGACCGGTAAAGGTGTTCACGTCGTCACCGTCAATGACTACCTGGCTACTCGTGACAGTGAAGACATGGGCCGTATCTATAAGTTCCTCGGCCTGTCCGTCGGCCTCATCGTCCACGATCTCACGTATGAACAGCGCCGCCGGGCTTATAACGCCGACGTCACCTATGGGACGAACAACGAATTCGGCTTCGACTACCTGCGTGACAACATGGTCATCAGTGCCGACCAGATGGTACAGCGATCGCTGAACTACTGTATCGTCGACGAAGTGGACTCGATCCTCATCGACGAAGCGCGGACGCCGCTCATCATTTCCGGCCCCGGTGAAAAGTCGACGGAGTTGTACAGCACCCTGGCTGCCATCGTCAAGCACTTCGACAAAGAAGACTACACGATGGATGAAAAGCAAAAGACCATTGCGCCGACCGATTCCGGTGTCGCCAAGGTCGAAAAGATGCTGGGCATCAGCAACATGTTCGACAACGAACACCTTGATTTGAACCACTTGGTCATCCAGGCCCTGCGGGCTCGCTTCATGATGCACCGCGACAAGGACTACGTCGTAAAGAACGGCGAAATCGTCATCGTCGACGAATTTACGGGCCGTCTCATGTTCGGCCGCCGTTACAGCGATGGCCTCCATCAGTCCATTGAAGCCAAGGAAGCCGTCAAGGTCCAGGGCGAAAGCAAGACCCTGGCTACGATTACCTTCCAGAACTACTTCCGTATGTACGACAAGCTGGCCGGCATGACCGGTACGGCCAAGACGGAAGAAGACGAATTCAATAAGATTTATAAGCTCGACGTCTACGTCATCCCGACGAATAAACCGGCCATCCGTAAGGATTTGCCCGATGTCATCTATAAGACGAAAAACGCCAAGTACCGCGCCGTTGTGCGGGAAGTCATCAAGCGCCACGCTACGGGTCAGCCGATCCTGGTCGGTACGACGTCGATCAATCAGTCGGAAATCTTAAGTCAGCTTCTCAATAAAGAAAACATCGTTCACAACGTGCTGAACGCCAAATACCATGAAAAAGAAGCCGAAATCATCAAGAACGCCGGCCAGCGCGACATGGTCACCATTGCCACTAACATGGCCGGCCGCGGCACGGATATCAAGCTCGGCGAAGGTGTTGCTGAACTGGGCGGTCTGATGATCATCGGTACGGAACGCCACGAAAGCCGTCGTATCGATAACCAGCTTCGCGGTCGTGCTGCCCGTCAGGGCGACCCGGGGACGACGCAGTTCTTCCTGTCCCTCGAAGATGACTTGATGCGCATCTTCGGTTCGGAAAACATTTCCCGCTTCATGGATAAGCTGGGCATGGACGAAGACGAACCGATTACGGCCAACATGATTACCCGGTCCATTGAAAAGGCCCAGAAGAAAGTCGAAAGCCACAACTTTGAAATCCGTAAGTACGTCCTTGAATACGACGACGTCATGAACCAGCAGCGTGAAGTCCTCTACAACCAGCGCCGCCAGGTCCTGACCGCCGACGACTTAAAGGATACGATCATGGGCATGGTCGACGACATTATCCTTGCCGAACTCGACAAGTACGCCGACGAAAAACTGTATCCCGAAGAATGGGATTTTGCCGGCCTCTTGGCCCAGATGCAGCAGTACTTCGTACCGAAGCATGCCGTAACCGTCGAAGAACTGGAAAACATGAGCCGTATCGAAGTTCAGGAAAAACTGAAACAGATCGCTGTCGATCTTTATAACGAACGGTTCAACGAATTTGGCGAAGAGACCATGAAGGAATTGGAAAAAGCCGTCATGCTCCGCGTCGTCGACAGCAAGTGGATGGATCATCTGGACGCCATGGATGCCCTCAAAGAAGGGATCAACCTCCGCGCCTACGGCCAGAAGAACCCCTTGGTCGAATACAAATTCGAAGCCTACGAAATGTTCTCGGAAATGGTGGAATCAATCAAACGGACGGTCATTACCTTCCTGTACCACATTCAGGTTACGTACAGCAAGCCCGTTCCCCAGGCCGAAGACCATCTGCAGGGGGCCCATGAAGTCCACGAAGAAAGCAAGCCCGTCAGCGCCGAAGACATTCAGCGCGATGAAGAACAGGGACGGGAATAAAGAACGAGACGTTATTAATAGGACGAAAAAACGATATTTAACTGAAAAGTTGGTGATTAATTGTGTTATTGGATGAAATGCGTAAACCGCTGGAAGATTTAAAACAAAGAATACAAGAAATCGGGGATTCACTTTAACTTACCTCGGAAAAAAGAACGTATCATGGATTTAGATATCCAGATGAGCGACCCCTCATTCTGGAACGACCCGGACAAGGCCAAGCAGATTTCCCAGGAAGCGACCCTGCTCAAGACGGAAGTCGAAGGCCACGAAACGCTGGTCCGCAAAGCCGATGACCTCATCGACTACCTCGACATGGCCATGGAAGACGGCGACGCCTCCTTTGCAGCGGACATCGAAAAACAGTATAATGACCTTCTGCGGGACATTGAAAAGCGGGAAGTTCTCTTGCTCTTATCCGGTGAGTACGACAACTGCAACGCCCTCATCACCTTCCACGCCGGTGCCGGCGGAACGGAAGCCCAGGACTGGGCGCAGATGCTGATCCGCATGTATACCCGCTGGGCCGAACGGAACGGTTATAAACTGACCGTCCTCGACATGCAGCCCGGCGATGAAGCGGGCATCAAGAGCGCGGCCTTCCGCGTCGAAGGCGACTATGCCTACGGTTATTTGAAATCGGAAAAAGGCGTTCACCGCCTGGTCCGCATCTCTCCTTTTGACGCTGCAGCCCGCCGCCATACGTCCTTTACGGCCGTCGATGTCATGCCGGAACTGCCCGACGATGTCGAAGTCGAAATCAATATGGACGACGTCCGCGTCGATTATTTCCGCGCCTCCGGTGCCGGCGGTCAGCACGTCAACAAGACGAGTTCCGCCGTCCGCATGACCCACATTCCGACGGGCATCGTCGTCCAGTGTCAGAATGAACGGTCTCAGCTCCAGAATAAGGAAATGTGCCTGAAATATCTGCGGGCTAAACTCTTTGAACTGGAACAGGAAAAGCAGGAAAAACTGAAAGCCGAAATCGGCGGCGTCCACCAGGCAATCGAATGGGGGAGCCAGATCCGTTCCTACGTATTCCACCCATACAACCTGGTCAAGGATCATCGGACCAACGTCGAAACGGGGAACATCCAAGCCGTCATGGACGGTGACCTCGATATCTTTATCGAAGGCTACTTACAACAGGCGAAGGAACAGAAGTTATCGAAGCAGGAGCTTTAAATGAAGAAATGGATCATTGTCTGTGTCCTGGCTGCGGTCTTTTTGGTCGGCGCCAACTCTTTTGCGCCGCAACTGGCCGAGGTCGGTCTGTCACAGGCCTTGTCTGCTAAATTTAATTTGCAAAACGATGATGTCCGCGTCCAAGCATCGCCGGGAGCGAAGATTTTTCTCGGCGATATCGACGCGGTTACCGTTCATGCTACGAATTCTATGGCCGGCGATTTGAAGTTCGCCAATTTTGACAGTAACCTCTATGGGGTCCACTTCCAGCCTTTGCAGGCCCTGGTGTATCAGGAACTGCGCGTGACCCGCGTCGAAAGCGGGGATATGGCGGCGTCCATTCGCCGGGAAGACCTGGAGGACTACTTGGTCAAGAAAATCGATGGCCTGACCGACCCGAGCGTCTCTTTTGAAGGCGATTCGGTCCGCGTTCAGGGCAAGGTGAAGCTCGGCGGCCTGGTATCGGCCCGGGCTGACGTCCGCGGCCATTTTGGCATGAAGGGTACGAAACTGATGTTCATCCCCGAGACGGTCACCGTCGAAGGGCTGGGCATGCAGGTCAGCACGACGAAGCTGGCCAGCGCAGAGATTTACGATTTTACGGATTTCCCCTTGGGAATCCAGCCTGATCGCGTCGTCCTCCACGACGGTCTGTTGACCATTCACGGCCAGGTGAGCAATTCATAGATAAGGTGAAGAGAATGACAAACATAAATAAACGCAGTATGCGGATGATGATACTGATCGTGTTCATCGGTCTCATCACGGCGATCGGCCTGTGCATACAGCGCAATGCCGTAGAAAAACAGTCGACGACAATTGAACAGGCGATGGACTTCGATGCCGTCGTCTTGATGGCCCGCAACGACGGCTACGATTTGGATACGGCCCTTCAAATGGCCCGCGATGCCGGCGTTACGAGTTTTACCATTTATGATACGACGCTCAACAAGCTGACCCAGCGCGGGGAACTGTCGCTGGTTACGAAATTGGGGGCCGATCTCTATTATCCCCAGTTCGGCATTACCGATAAGTCCTATGACTACTATCTCATCGGAAAGCCTCAGGGCGAACAGGACCTCTACTTCGATGAAGTCGTGTCCGACCTCAGCACGCGTCTTGGCAGCGATAAGGTCAAAGTCATGTCCAACGGTGCCTACCGCATTGCCGGCATCAAGGGCGTCATGCCCGGTCTCGGCGACGTCAACTTGGGCATCCTGAGCGCCGATGCTAAGATTATCAGCGACCACGGCTTCTACGTCATCCTGCGGCCGACGAATTACAGCAACCCGACGAAAGCCGACGTCGACCATTTCTTTGCCCGGGCTGACAAGATCCAGGACGTATCGGGCATCATGTTCGTCGGGAAAGAAGTGTTGGGCTATACGCCGGTCGCCGGCGAACGAAAGGATATGCTCGACTATACGGCGGACAATTTGAACCGCCGCGACATCCCGTTCTATATGATCGAGTCCGTCGATCAGCTCCAGTACAACCAGCAGGACGGCATGTATGATCTGTCGGGCCTCGTCCATTATCGGACGGCCCGGGTCTATGCCATGGCCAAGGAAGAACTGGAAAAGATTACGCCGGAAGAAGCGGCTATGCGCTTTTACATCAGCGACCTTGAACGAAACGTCCGGGTCAATCTCTATCCCTTGTATAAGAAGCCCCTTCACGGCATGAACCTGACCCAGACCAACTTGTCCTATATCAAGACCGTATCGGATAAGCTGCCTGAACGGGGTTATACCCTCGGCCGGGCTTCGGTCATGGAAGCGTACTATCCGAACCGCCTGTTCTTAGCCATCGTAGCAGCGGCAGCGGCCTGCGGCTTCGTCTTCGTCCTCAACCTGCTCATCCCCTTGAAGGATCGGCAGAACTATATCCTCATGGCCCTTGGCATCATCGTCGCCGTCATCGGTGCCGTCGTCGCCAAAGGAGCCTTGTTCCTCCAGACCTGGGCCATCGGCTGTGCTGCCGCAGCGCCGACAGCGGCCATTCTCTTGTCCCTCGATTACTGGAAACAGAAGAAGCTTACGAAGAAACTCGGCTACGGCCGGGTCATCCGTGACGGCACGCTGGGCCTTTTCTTTGCCGTAGCCGTCTCCATGATCGGCGGTCTCTATATCGCCGCCATGCTGGGCAACATCCGCTTCTTCATGGAATTTGATTTTTACCGCGGCGTCAAACTGACCTTCATCCTGCCGCTCCTCCTGGTGGCTATCGGCTATCTGCGCCGGTTCCCCCTCATGGGGCAGACCATTGCGTCGCCGGCAGATCTTAAGGTCTTTGCCAAGGATTTCCTCAACATCCCCATTAAGATGGGGACCATCCTGATCCTCGGCGTCATCGCCGTGGTCGGCATCATCTTTGTCGGCCGCAGCGGCCATACGTCGGGCGTTCCCGTACCGGGAATCGAAGTTGCTATGCGCCGCTTCTTAGAAAATGTCATGTACGCTCGTCCTCGGGAAAAGGAATTTCTCGTCGGCCATCCGAGCTTTTATCTCATGGTAGCTGCCTTGTACCGTAAATGGCCGCAGCTGCTGCACTTCTTCCTGGTCATCGCCGCCACTATCGGTGTCGGCTCCATGGTGGAAACCTTTGCCCATATCCGGACGCCTTTCCTCATGTCCTTTATCCGCGGCATCAACGGCTGGGTAACGGGGATGGTCGTCGGCATCGCCCTGATCATCGCCATTGCCATCGTCCGTTACGTCACGACGTGGCTGGGAAAGCAGGTGGAAAACCGTGACTAGGGTCGTTATTTCCGGCTATTACGGCTTTGCCAATGCCGGCGACGAGGCCATGTTGGCGGCTATCGTCGGCTCGTTAAAAGACATCATTCCCGACGTGGATATTACGGTCATTACCGGAAACTGCCGAATGACTTGGGAAAATCATAAGGTACAGGCTGTTCATCGCCTGAATTTCTTTGCTATCGCAGCGGCCATTCGCCGCTGTGATATTCTTATAAGCGGCGGCGGCAGCCTGCTCCAGGACGTGACCAGTGCCAGGAGCCTCCACTACTACCTGTGGATCATGAAAATCGCCTTGTTCTTTAAAAAGCCGGTCATGCTCTATGCCCAGGGCATCGGTCCCGTCCGCGGCATCAAGGCCCGGAAGGCCGTGCAGAAGGTCCTGCAGCAGGTCGCCGTCATCGGCGTCCGCGACCGGGAATCGAAGGCGGAACTTTCTGACATGGGCGTAACCCGTCCGCCCATCCATGTGACGGCCGACGCCGTCTTGTCCATGCATCCCGTCGATAAGGCCATCGGCCGTCAGATTTTGGAACGGCATGGATTTACGGGAAGCCGACGGAAAGTCGGCATTGCCGTTCGCAACTGGCAGGGCCATCAGGCCTATAAGGACGCCATTGCCGAGGCAGCCGACCGACTGCAGCAGCAAGAAGACGTGGACATCATCTTCATTCCCATGCAGCATCCGGAAGACGTCGACGCCGGCCGCGATATTGCCGACCGCATGAAAAGGGCGGCCATCGTCCTCGACGACCGCTATTCGACGGTAGAATTCATGTCCCTCATGGGCTGCATGGATGCGGTCATCGCCAACCGGCTCCACGCCCTCATCTTTTCGGCCCTCATGGAAACGCCGGCGACGGCCATTTCCTATGATCCGAAAATCGACAGCTTCATCCATCTCATCGGCGATCGGGTCTCAGGGACGACGGAATCGGTGACGGCAGAAGCCTTAGCCTCCCGCGTCAGTCAGCAGCTGGCCCAAGGGGGACTCGAGCCGGCCATCAAGGCCCGTCTCAACCATCTGCGCCGCCAGTCCCTGCGAAATGCCTACTTGGCCCTGCGCATTTTAGAAGGGCGGGACGGCGTCCGCAAACGACTCGAACAGCATCGGAGGTCTCTATGATTGAATTTAAAAATGTATCCAAGGTCTACGACAATGGTTCCGTTGCCCTCGACCAGGTATCCCTTCAGATCGGTAAGGGCGAATTCGTCTTCGTCGTCGGCGCCAGCGGTGCCGGCAAGTCGACGCTGATCCGCCTCTTGTCTCATGAAGAACTGCCGACGAAAGGGTCTGTCTTCGTGAACGATATCGAAGTCAACCGCCTGGCCAAGAAGAGCGTGCCCTACCTGCGCCGTAAAATGGGCATCGTCTTCCAGGACTTTCGCCTCCTGCCGAATAAGACGGCTCAGGAAAATGTGGCCTTTGCCATGGAAGTCATCGAAGCACCGCGCCGCGTCATTCGCCGCCGGGTCCGCGAAGTCCTCGATCTGGTCGGCCTCATCGGCAAAGCCGACGCCCTGCCGAAAAACCTCAGCGGCGGGGAACAGCAGCGCGTAGCCATTGCCAGAGCCATCGTCAATCGGCCGCTCCTGCTCATTGCCGACGAACCGACAGGGAACCTCGATCCCGATACGTCCGAGGATATTATGGAAGTCTTTAAGAAAATCAACCACATGGGAACGACGGTCCTCATGGTAACCCATGACAAGACCTTAGTCGACATGATGAATAAACGCGTCATCGAATTGGATGACGGCAAGGTCGTCCGTGACGAACAGCGAGGAGGATACGACGATGAAAATTAGAACCATGCACTACTACACCGTCGCTGCCTTCCAATCTTTTTGGCGCAACCGCTTCATGTCGGTGGCCTCTATTGCAACGGTCGCCATATCCTTGTTCATCTTGGGCATCTTCATGACCCTCGTGGCCAATCTCGACTATTTTGCTGAAAATCTCGAAAGCCAGGTTGAAATCACGGTCTACTTGAAAGACGGTGCCACCCAGGCTGACATCGACAGCGTCGCCCGCCGCCTTCAGGCCCTGCCCGACGTCAAGTCGGTCACCTTTACCGATAAGAATCAGGCCATGGATATCTTAAAGGAACGCATGAAGGACCAACCGGGTATCCTCGACGCCCTGGAAGGGAAGAACCCCTTGCCGAGCTCTTATGAAGTGACCTTTACCCAGCCGGAAGCCGTCCGGCGGACGGCGGACATCGTCGCCGATTACCCCGAAGTCGAAGGGACACATTATGGTCAGGAAATCATTGAACAGCTCTTTAAGATCACGACCATCATCCGTTGGGGCGGCATTGCCCTCATCGTCTTCCTGACCCTGGCCATGTTGTTCATCATTTCCAATACGATCCGCCTGACCGTCTTTGCCCGGCGTAAAGAAATCGCCATCATGAAATACGTCGGGGCGACGAACTGGTTCATCCGCTGGCCCTTCCTCTTAGAAGGCCTGTTCCTGGGCTTTATCGGCGGCGTCATTGCCGACATAGCCCTTTATCAGTTCTACGACTTTGCCGTCGCGTCGATCCATGAGTCCCTGGCCTTCTTGCCGATGGTCAGCGTCTTTCCCTTTATGTACCGCACGGCAGGCGTCCTCTTGATCATCAGCATGGTCATCGGGGCCATTGGCAGTACCATTTCTCTGAAACGTTATATGAAGGTGTAATATGTTTAAAAAATACGTTATCCCGGTTGTCGTTGCCGCCTTATTGACGCCTAACTTCGCCGTCCTGGCCGAAGATGAAGACTTGCAGAATCAGCTGTCGGACGTCCAGAACCGGATGGCGCAGGAAAGCGAGAAGAAGGCCCAGGCCGAAGCCGTCATCGGCAGTGTCAATGACAAGCTTTACGCCATCCAGCAGCAGCTCGAAACAGCTCAGCGCGACTACCAGGCCGTAGCCAATGAATTGAAGGCGACGGAAGAAAAAATTGCCGCTACCCAGGCTGAACTGGAAAAGACAAGGGCCCGGCTCAAGGTTCGGGAGGGCGTCTTTACCAAGCGCGTCCGCGACATCTATATGCACGGCCAATTGAGCTATCTCGACGTCGTCCTCGGGGCCAAGGATTTCAGCGATTTCTCGAACCGCCTGGAATTACTGCGCCGCATCATCGACGCCGATATCACCTTGATTTCGGACATCCGTAAAGAACGGGCGGCCATCGAAACGGCCAAACAGGAACTGGAAACCCAGCGTGCCCGCCAGGCCGAGCTCCGCGACCAGGCAGCGGCCAAGCGCGATGAAATCGAAAGTCGCCGCAAGGAACAGCAGGCCATCCTCTATCAGGCTCAGAACGATAAGGCCGTGGCCGAACAGGCTTATAACGAATACCAGCAGTCGTCTCAGGCCATTGCCGAAATGCTGCGCCAGCGGGCAGCCGACCGGGCCGCTCAGGCAGCGGCCGCAGCGGCACAGGCCTCGTCCGGCGGCGGTGGTGGCGGCAGTGACTATTACCAGCCGGTCAGCGGCTCAGGCGCCATGATCTGGCCGGTCAACGGCGTCGTAACCTCGCCTTACGGCTATCGGACCCATCCGATCTTCGGGACGACGATCTATCACAGCGGCATCGATATCGGCGTCGACTACGGGACGCCCGTCCACGCAGCCGACGGCGGTGTCGTCGTCGAAGCCGGCTGGATCAGCGGCTACGGCTATGCCGTCATCATCGACCACGGCAACGGCTTGTCGACCCTTTACGGCCACAATCAGGAACTGGCCGTCTCCGAAGGTCAGTCCGTCTCTCAGGGCCAGGTCATTGCCTACGCCGGTTCGACGGGCAACTCGACGGGTCCTCACGTTCACTTTGAAGTTCGTGCCAACGGCGATCCCGTCGACCCGTCAGCTTATTTGTAAGTGTTTTCACGGCAGCTTTGCCCCTTTCTCGCGGCCTTGATTTCCATAGAAGGAGATACCCATGAATAAACAAACTATACGCCGGGCTTGGGAAACCATTCGCCGGCCCCTGGCCTTCTTTTGCAGCGGTATGATCGTCATGATCCTGGCCGTCTTCGGTATGTTTTGGTACTATACGGGCCGAGCGACTGCCATGTTTGAATTTTTCCGCACCTTGGAAATCATCGAAAGCCATTATGCAGAAAATGTCGACCGCAGCGCCCTCTTTGACGGGGCTTTGAACGGCATGGTCAGCACCTTGGGGGACAAGCATTCGGTCTACCTCGGCGGCGAGTTGTATAAGGACTTTTCGGCTCAGATGAGCGGTACCTATGCCGGCATCGGCGTCTACATCGGCTCCACCGATGACGGCGTCCTCATCGCCGGTGTCATGGATGACAGTCCGGCAGCCGAAGCGGGACTCCAGCGCGGCGATATCTTGGTATCCATCGACGGGACGCCCGTCGACGGCAATAAGCTCGAAGACGTCTCCAAGCGTATCCGCGGCGCTGCCAATACCAGCGTCAACTTGGTCGTCCGCCGCGATGGAGAAGATAAGACCTTTACCGTCGAACGCCGTCAGATCCACGTACCGACCGTAGCCGGTAAAATGATCGACGGTACCGACGTCGGCTATATCCGCATTGCCGTCTTCGGCGAAGGAACGGCCGATGACTTTACGAAAGAATATACGAAACTTCGCGAACAGGGGATGAAGAAGATGATCCTCGATCTGCGCGATAACCCCGGCGGCATCGTCGAACAGGCCGTAGGCGTGGCCAGCAACTTCGTCCCGCCAAACAGCACCATCGTCTCCTATACGGAACAAGACGGCAAAGTCGACCAGTATACGGCCCAAGGGACGGAAGACCTCATTCCCCTCGTGGTCCTAGTCAATGAAAATTCGGCCAGTGCGTCGGAAATCATTGCCGGTGCCGTCCAGGACATGCAGCTCGGTCCCATCGTTGGTGTCAAGACCTACGGCAAGGGCACGGTCCAAGGCGTCTTCCCCTTAAGCCAGCAGTCGGCCGTCAAGGTCACCGTGGCCAAGTATCGGACGACCAATGGCCGTGAAATCGACGGAGTCGGCATTGAACCGGACGTCGTCGTACCCCTTACGCCGTCGGATCCGACAGATACCCAATTTGAAAAGGCATTGGAAATTATTAAGGAAAAATGACTTTACAGATTGGAAAATATGATTTAAAATTTTATGGTAAAGAGTCTCATGACTTTTTCGTACCCTTTTCCTTTTCTTAGAAGGAGTAGGGCGGTTAATTTTGATATTGATGGACAGATAGACAGGAGACATGGTATATGTATGCTGTGTCTCTTTCTATATCCCCATGTATTTTCATATGAGGTGACCTATGTTTATAGACAGAGCAAGAATTTTTGTACAGTCCGGCAAGGGCGGCGACGGCATGAGCAGTTTCCGCCATGAAAAGTTCGTCCCCAAGGGCGGACCGAACGGCGGTGACGGCGGCCAGGGCGGCAACGTCGTCCTCGTGGCGGACCGCAATGTCAACACCCTCGTCGACTTCCGTTTCCGCCGCCTGTTCAAGGCCAAGCCCGGCGGAAAGGGCGAAGGCAGCAATAAGTACGGCAGAAACGCCGAAGACTTATTGATCACCGTTCCTTTGGGAACGATCGTAAAAGATGAAGAATCGGGTCAGGTCATGGCCGACTTGTCGCGGGACGGCCAGCAGGCCATCGTCGCCAAGGGCGGCCGCGGCGGTCGGGGCAACTGGCATTTCAGAACGAGTGCCAACCGGACGCCGACCTTTGCCGAACGGGGCGAACCGGGGGAAGAACGGTGGCTGCGTTTGGAACTGAAGGTCTTGGCCGACGTCGGCCTCTTGGGCTATCCCAGTGTCGGCAAGTCGAGCATCCTGCGGAAAGTTTCGGCAGCCCAGCCGGAAGTAGCAGCCTATCACTTTACGACCCTCAATCCGATCCTCGGCGTCGTCGACCTGCCCGATCACCGCAGCTTCGTCATGGCCGACATTCCCGGCCTCATCGACGGGGCCAGTGAAGGCGTCGGCCTCGGTCACGACTTCCTGCGCCACATCGAACGGACGAAGATCCTCATTCACGTCCTCGACGTATCGGGCATGGAAGGCCGCGACCCCATCGACGACTATGAAAAGATCAACGCCGAACTTGCCAAATACAGCGAAAAACTGTCGCGCAAGCTCCAAATCGTAGCGGCCAATAAGATCGATCTCTTAGATGAAGAATCAGACAATCTCGAGCGCCTCATGGATTACATGGCGGCGAAGGGCATCGAAGTCTATCCCATCTGCGCCGTAAGCGGCGACGGCATGGACAAACTCTTAGAACGGGTCTGGACCCTCCTTGAAGAATACGTCGAAGAAGCCGACGAAACGACGGAAGAAGTCGTCTACAAGGCAGAGAACAAGCCCGACTTTGAAGTGACCCGCGATACGGACGGGGCCTTCGTCATCACCGGCGCCCGCATCGAAAACCTGGTCGCCATGACCAACTTCGACGACGACCAGTCCCTGCGCCGTTTCCAGCGTATCTGGCGCTATATGGAACTCGACAAGCTCCTCCAGGAACACGGCATCCAGGACGGCAATACGGTCCGCATTTATGCCATGGAATTTGAATACCACAAATAAAGGGAGACGTTATGAATAATAAAGACAGACAGCAGTTACGGGGGATGGCCAGCCTCATGCCGGCCGTCGTCCAAATCGGAAAGGACGGCTTAAGCGACGCCGTCATCGACAGTGCCAGAGCAGCCATTACGGCGCGGGAACTGATTAAGGCCCACGTCCTCAACAACGCCAACCTTCCGACGAAGGAAACGATGGAAGACTTGGCCGACATGCTCGGTGCCGAACTGATTCAGGTCATCGGCCACTACGGCATCTTATTTAAGAAGAAAGACAAGAAATCGAAATACGAATTTATTAAAGACTAGGACGTGAGGCATGGTGAACAGCAGACGCAGGGATTTTGACCACAAGAAGCGCATCGTCGTCAAGGTCGGATCCAGTACGATTTCCCATGGGACGGGCAAATTGAACTACCGCCGCATGGAGCATTTAGTACGAGAATTGGCAGATTTGCAGAATCAGGGAAAGGAAATGATCTTGGTCAGCTCCGGGGCGACCAATGCCGGTATGGCACCGCTCAACCTCGATCAAAGGCCGAAGTCGATCCGGGAAAAACAGGCCTTAGCCGCCGTCGGACAGGGCGTCCTCATGCATACGTATGAACGGCTGTTCCGCGAATACGGCCAAGTCGTCGGCCAGGTTCTCCTGACCCGCATGGACTCACAGGACCGCAGCAAATTCATGCACTCGCGAAATGCCCTCCTGACCATGATTGACATGGGCATCATTCCCATCATCAATGAAAACGACGTCGTCGCCGTCGATGAGTATAAAATCGGTGACAACGACACCCTGTCGGCCATGGTCAGCGGCCTCGTCGACGCCAATCTCTTGATCCTCTTGTCGGACATCGACGGCCTCTATACGGACAATCCCCGAACCCATGCCGATGCGAAAATCATTTCCTACGTCGATAATATCGATAAGCACATCTACGACATCGCCGGTGACGCCGGGTCCTCCATGGGGACGGGCGGCATGTATACCAAGATCCAGGCCGCTGCCATCGCTACCGCCGCCGACGTCGACATGGTCATCGCCTCCGGGAGCGAAGACGACATCGTCAGCCGCATCTGTGCCGGAGAAGACGTGGGGACCTTGTTTAAAGCGAAAGAAACGCCGCTCCACTCGAAGAAGCGCTGGCTCGTTTCGGGCAGCAAGGCGACGGGAAAACTCCTCGTCGACAAGGGCTGCCGCGACGCCATCCTCGACAAGGGGTCGAGCCTCCTTCCTGTTGGCATCATCGGGGTCGAGGGCTTCTTTGAAGAAGGGGACATCGTCAGCGTCGTCTACGACGGATTGACCATTGCCAAGGGCATTTCCAACTACGGCAGCGTCCACATCAACGCCATCAAAGGCCGACGGTCGGCGGATATCGCCGACATTCTCGGCCACAACGGCATCTTTGACGAAGTCATCCATCGCGATAACCTGGTCGTCATGTATTAGAAAGGGGTTTTTCCCATGATATCTGAAGTATACCGCAAGGGCCGCGATGCCAAAGACGCGTCGTACGTCCTGCAAACGGCCGGGACCGACGTCAAGAATAAGGCCCTGGCTTATATCGCTGAGGCCCTCTTGACCCATTGCGAGGACATCCTGTCGGCCAACGCCGAAGATGTGAAGCGGGCTGAGGAAAAGGGGATGGCACCGGCCATGGTCGACCGCCTGACCTTGACCAAAGAACGGATTGCCGCCATGGCAGAAGGCGTTCGCCAGGTCATCGACCTTCCCGACCCGTCCGGCGTCGTCCTCGATGAATTCCGCCGTCCCAACGGCCTTTTCATCCAGAAGGTCAGCGTCCCCTTAGGGGTCATTGCGATCATCTTCGAATCGCGGCCCAACGTCACCGTCGACGCAGCGGCCCTTTGCATCAAATCGGGCAACGCCTGCGTCCTTCGCGGCGGCAGTGAAGCCATCGCTTCCAACACGGCCTTGACCGCCGTCATCCGGGAAGGGCTGAAAGCAGCCGGCCTTCCGGAAAACAGCGTCAACATCCTTGAAAATACCGACCGGGCCCTGGTCAAAGAGCTCCTTACCTTACGGGGCTTCATCGATTTGGCCATTCCCCGCGGCGGTGCCGGCCTCATCCGCATGGTCGTCGATACGGCGACCGTTCCCTGCATCGAAACGGGAAGCGGCGTCTGCCACGTCTACGTCGATAAGGATGCCGATCTTTCCATGGCCGTCAAGATCGTCGAAAACGCCAAGGTATCGCGGCCGTCGACGTGCAACGCCATGGAAACTCTCTTGGTCCACCGCGACGTAGCCAAGGAATTTTTAGAAATGTTAGCGCCGGTCATGGATTCCGATGCCGTCGAGCTCCGCGGCGACGATGAAGCCCGGGCTGTAAGCGCTATGAAGGCCGCCGATGACGACGACTGGGCGACGGAATACAACAGCCTCATCATGTCCGTTAAAGTCGTCGGCTCTCTCGACGAAGCCCTGAATCACATCCGCCGCTTCAGCACCCATCATTCGGAAGCCATCGTCACAGGAAATCCGGACACGGCGAAAGCTTTCCAGAAGGCCGTCGATTCGGCCGCCGTCTACGTCAACGCTTCGACGCGCTTTACGGACGGCTTTGAATTCGGCTTTGGCGCCGAAATCGGTATCAGCACGCAGAAACTGCACGTCCGCGGTCCCATGGGTCTTACTGCTTTGGTCTCGTATAAATACCTCATCGACGGCCAGGGCCAGATTCGCTGATGCTGCGCTTCCTTCACGGTTACGGGCGGACCCTTCGCCAATATGCCGCCTCACCGAAGACCCGATTTGAATACCGACACTATGCCAAGTTTTTATTGCTTTATGCGTTAGCCGTAGCTATCGCCTGGGGAGGAATCTATTTGTACCATGGAAATCACTAGGCTCGGCGTCATGGGAGGGACCTTTAATCCCATCCACTTAGGACACCTCATGATCGCCGAAGAAGCGCGTCAGGCCTTTCACCTGAAGAAGGTACTGTTCGTGCCGTCGTACATTACACCCAATAAGGATGTCTGCGGTGCGACAGCCGAGCAGCGATTGGCCATGACGCGACTGGCTACGGCCGATAACCCGTACTTTACCGTCAGCGATATGGAGATGCGCCGCCGGGGCAATTCCTATACGGTCGATACGCTGCGGCTTTTAAAAGAAATATACGGCCCGTCGCACAGCCTGTATTTCATCTCGGGGACCGATACGATCCACGACCTGCACAACTGGAACAATCCGGAAGAAATCCTCAGCCTGTGCCAGTTTATCGGTGCGACCCGGCCGGACGGCTCGGAACAGATCGATTCCATCATCTCGTCCTTTGGCGAGTTGGGAAAAAACATCCTCAAACTGCCCGTGCCGACCATGGAAATCTCTTCGACAGAACTCCGGCGCCGCATCCGCCTGGGCCTGTCCGTCCGCTATATGATGCCTTCGGCAGTCGTCGAATACATCAGAAAAAATGGAGTATATCAATGTACAACGAAGAATTCAAAGATGCCATTAAAGCAGATTTAAAAAAATCCCTGACGCCCGGTCGCTATACCCATGTCCTCGGCGTGGCCGCAGCGGCCCGGCACTTAGCCGGCCTCTACGGCAGTGATGCCGATGCGGCAGAAGTGGCTGCCCTCCTTCATGATGCGGCGAAACAAAAGCCCCTCGAAGAGATGCAGGCCTTAGCCGGCCGCTCCTTTACGGATCTTCCGGCGCCTATCTTTAACATCGGCAGCCTCCTCCACGGCTATGCCGCCGTGACCCTGGCCCGGGAACAGTACGGCATTGACGATCCCGATATCCTCTCGGCCATTGCCCATCATACGACGGGGGCCGAAACCATGGGGAAGCTCGAAAAGATCATCTTCATGGCCGACTATATCGAAGTGAACCGCGACTTTGACGGCGTCGAAGCGCTGCGTCAGGCCGCCGAACAGGACCTCGACGAAGCCGTCCTCTTAGGCTACGATTCGACGATCCGCCACCTCCTCGATCAGAAGAAACCGATTTTCATCGGTACGGTCGTCAACCGCAACGCCCACATCAGCGCCATGATGAAAGCGGCAGCGAGGAAGGCCTGCCGATGACACGAGAAAAGAGAAGAAGAATCTTAAACCGCATTTTAGCCGTCGTCGCCGCCGTGGCGATTTTCTTGGTCTGCCGCTCGGCCTACGTTCATTTCACCAGTCCCGAAACGCAGCCCGAAGGGCCCGATACGACGCCGGCCGGCAGCAACGACTTCGTCCAGACCAGCCCCGATAAGCCGCTCTACGTCCTGCTCATCGGTACGGACGGAGAAAATCCCCAGCAGGCCAACTTCGTCGGCGTCGCCGCCATCAACAAGGACAAGAAGCACATCGACCTCATCATGCTGCCCGACGATACGAAGATCGAAGGGCGCAAGGAAAAGGGGATACAAGAACTGCAGGACGTCTACACCGAAGGCGGCATCAGCCTGGTGCGGGCCGTCGTGGAAGACATTTTCCACATTCCCATTCCCTACTACGCAGCCTTTACGCCGGAATCCTTCGCCAAGATGATCGACATGAACGGCGGCGTGCCCCTGTACGTCGAAAAGAACATGTACCACGGCGATGCAGCCGGCGAAACGGACATCAACATCTTCCAGGGCTACCAGACCCTCGACGGCAAGGACGCTACGGGGTATATGCGCTACCTCGACAGCAACGGCTACGTGTCGCGGACCCAGCGCCAGGAACGGTTCATCAAGAACTTCTACGCAGACCGGCAAAAGGACTTCGGCCTGAGCAACGCCTTCTTCATGTACCGCCTGTGGCACAACGTCGATTCCAATATCCCGGCTAAAGACATGGCCGAACTGGCCTTTGACTTCCGCAACGTCACGGCCGACAACATCAACTTCTATATCCTGCCCGGCGAAATGGCTCCGGGCGGTAAGAACAGCGACAATAAATATTACTGGACCTACGACCCGGTCGAAGTCCAAAAAGTCATCGGTCGGACGAACAACGCCATCTCGGCAGCGCCCAAGCCCGATGATGCCTAACCTTACATTCGTATAAAAAAAAGGAGACTTTTCATATATGCCAATTACCATGAAACCCGCCAACGCGGAACCGATGAAAGAATTATCCCCTTATGAAATCGTCTGCGCCGCAGCCGACGACAAGAAAGCCTGGGACATCACCGTCCTCGATATCAAGGAGTCGTCCCTCATGGCCGACTACTTCGTCATCTGCAGTGCCCGCAACAACCGCCAGACCCAGAGTATTGCCGATAACATTGAAGAACAGATGGAACAGAAGGGCTATCCCATCCTCCACGTCGAAGGCTACCGTGAAGGCAAGTGGATCCTCATCGACGCCGGTGAAGTCATTGCCCACGTCTTCGTCGAACAGGAACGCCAGTACTACGATCTGGAAAACTTGTGGGCCGACGCACCGCGAATCGACTATGAAGGTGAATAATATGACGACACTTCAAGAAAACAGTATTGCTACCCTCGAAGTCCTGCGCCAAAGCGAAATGGGTGCCTTTTTGGACGGCGGCACGGGCAATACCAACGACGACATCCTCCTCCATATCAATCAGCAGACGGAAGAGGTCCATATCGGCGATGCCGTGACGGTATTCCTGTACCACGACCCGTCGGGACGCCTGACGGCCTCCATGCGCCTGCCCAAGATTAAGATCGGTCAGATCGGCTATGCACCGGTCATCAATACGACCCGCTTCGGCGCCTTCGTCGATGTCGGTACCGAACGCGGCATCTTCATGCCCTTTGCTGAAATGAAGGGCCGCCCCAAAGAAGGGGAATACGTCTGGGTCAAGCTCTATGAAGACAAGTCCCACCGCCTGGCCGTGTCGATGGAAGTCGAAGATGAAATGCGCCGGGCGTCGAGAGCGGCGACGGACGCCAAGGTCGGCGACTGGGTCGAAGGGGCCATTTACAACATGACCGACCAAGGGGCCTACCTCATGACCCGCGAACGGTGGATCGCCTTTTTGCACCGCAGCGAATTCAACGGACCCATCCTCATCGGACAGATGATAAAGGGCCGCATCACCTTCCTGCGCGAAGACGGGCGCATCAACATTTCCCTGCGCCAGACGAAAGAAAATGCCATCAACCCCGACGCCGAGAAGATCTTGCAGTTCCTCGAACAGCGCAGGGGCAAGATGCCCTATGGCGACAAGACGGCACCGGCCGTCATCAAGGCCAAATTCGGCCTCAGCAAGGCTGCTTTTAAACGGGCCTTGGGTCATCTCATGAAAGAACAGAAAGTCCGCCAGGAAGAAGGCTGGACCTATTTAGAGACGGAAAGTGAAACGAAATAGATGAAAAGCTCCCCATTGCGCGGGAGCTTTTCTGTCGTTCCGGGTCTTTTTGACGGAGTGGGGAAGAAGGTGTACAGAAAAAAACGAATCTGTCCTATTTACAGAAGAAGTAATATACTCTAAAATAGAGTACAGATTAATCATAACCATACATTGGCCAATGTGTGAATTCTGTACCCGTGAGGAGGATTTCACATGCATTCATCATCTATGGAACAAAAGGCACCGGTTTTTTCGGCTGCCAATCTCTGTTATGCTGCCGTCTTAACGGCCCTGGTCTTTATCCTGACTTTCGTACCGCGCATCCCCATTCCCTTGGGCTATGCCCATCTCGGTGATGCCGTCATCTTTGCGTCTGTCCTGTTCAGTTCGCGCCGTCAGGCGGCGGCTGCAGCTTCCATCGGTTCGGCCTTGTCGGACCTTATCGGCGGGTTTCCTATCTGGATCGTGCCGACCCTGATCATTAAATTCGTCATGGTCGAAGCCGTCTTTTGGGTCGTCCGCCCCGATAAGGAACCGTGGAAACTGACGTCCCTCAAGGTCTTTTTGGGCTTCTTCTTATCGGCCGTCTGGATGGTCGTTTCCTATACGGCAGCGGGCGGTCTCCTCTACGGCAGCTTAGAAGCCGGCCTTACCATGGTGCCCGGCCTCATCGGGGAAGGGGTCGTCAACATGGCTGCGGCCTACGCCATCGCTGCTTGTTTCATGAGAGTCCCGTTCCGTGGTTATGGTTACAACCTGAAAAGATAAGGAATGATTCTCTATGCATCAAAAAAAGTTGGCCCTGGTCAATGACGTCACCGGCTACGGCCGCTGCAGCATCGCCGTGGCCCTGCCCATCGTGTCGGCCTTAAAGGTACAAGGCTGTATCCTGCCGACGGCGATCCTTTCCGTTCACACCGGCTTTCACGATTACTACCTCGACGACTATACGGACCATATGACGCCCTATATCGACAGTTGGAAGAAAAATAAGCTGACCTTCGACGGCATCAGCACGGGCTTTCTCGGCTCGGTCCGCCAGATCGACATGGTCCTCGATTTTCTGCACGACTTCAAAGGACCGGATACGAAGGTCATCGTCGACCCCGTCATGGGAGACAATGGCCGCATCTATTCGTCTTATACCCAGGAAATGTGCGACGACATGCGGCGCCTTCTCACCGATGCCGACGTCTTGACGCCCAACCTGACCGAAGCCTGCGAGCTCTTGGGGCGGCCTTACCGGCCGTCGTCTGACCTGTCTGACGAGGACTTTTCCGATATGGCCAAGGCCTTGGCCGACAAGGGACCGCAGGGCGTCGTCCTGACCGGTATCCACCGCGGTTCGTACATTGGAAACTTCATTTACGATCACGGCCAAACGTCGTGGGTCAAGACGAAAAAAATCGGCAGCGACCGCAGCGGGACGGGCGACGTCTTTACGGCCATCGTCTCGGCCGCTGTCGTTCGCGGAGAAGGCCTTACAGAAGCCGTACAGAAGGCGGCCGACTTCATCTGCAAGGTCATGGAATACACAGAGACCTTAGATCTTCCGCACAACGCCGGCCTTGCGTTTGAAGAATATTTGACGACATTACAATAAAAGGGGATAGCATCATGATCGTTTATACCGTAGTAGGACAAGGACAATACGTCGATTTAAAAGACGACCGGGCATTACAGAAAGAAAGCCCGTGGAGCATGTACGTCAATCTGACCAATCGCTGCACCTGTTCGTGCACCTTCTGCCTGCGCTCGATGAAGAAGATGGCTGAAGACGAAACGCTGTGGCTGAAACAAGAACCGACCGTCGATGAAGTCAAAAAAGAACTCGACGGGGCCCCTTGGGACCGTATCAACGAAGTCGTCTTCTGTGGGTTCGGCGAACCGACGGAACGCTTGGAAGACTTAAAAACCCTTCTGGCATACGTCAAAGAAAAGCACCCGACGGTCAAGACGCGGCTCAACACCAACGGCCTGTCCGATTTGGACTACGGCCGGCCGACGGCACCGGACTTTGGCGGCGGCATCCTCGATACCATTTCCATCAGCATGAACGCCTCCAACAAAGAACGGTATCTCGAACTGACGCGGAGCAAATTCGGCCTGCCGTCCTTCGATGCCATGCTGAACTTTGCCGTCAGCTGCAAACAGTACGTGAAAAACGTCGTCCTCACCGTCGTCGATAAAGTCGAAGACAGTGAAGAAATCAAAAAATGCCGGGCCATCTGTGACGACCTGGGACTGACCTTACGCGTCCGGGTCTACGAAGATAAATAGAGAATACGACCATCATACACAAAAGCTGTCTCATCAGAGGCGGCTTTTTGGCGTATAGAAGCTATCCGATGGGCTCTATCGCGGAGTCCGGACGGAATGTTCACCCCATTTCGAGGACTGTTCGCAGCACGGTACCGAAAAACGACGAAGACGCAAAAAGAGCTCTTACAATCGATCATAAGTCCTTGCAGGGAAGCTTCGACCTCATGTTAGAAAGGTTTGACAACAAAAGCCGAAAAACGTATACTAAAGAAAAGTCAAGGTAATATTGACCTTTGGAAAACCTATTTCAGGGTCAAAAACCGCCTAGGTTTGAAAATTTTTAAACCTGCGAAAAACGGCATAACCAAGCCGATAATCGCCATTGCCTGATTTTTATTTTTCACCCGGGTCAGCCGAAAAGGCGAAAAAAGCCCGAGGTTTGAAAAAATCGCCTGTGAGCCCAGTCTGGGAGCGGGTACTGGGAGACAGCGCCGGCGTACCAAAATCCCCGTAAGGGGACTGAAACCCTGATAGCTAATGCTATCAAGCTGTTTAGCTTCCTCAGCCGGCGTACCAAAATCCCCGTAAGGGGACTGAAACACGAGGCATTAACATGGCGCTGCCCGTCTGAACTTGGAAGGCCGGCGTACCAAAATCCCCGTAAGGGGACTGAAACATCGTATTCGGAAATTTCCGAATCGATCTCGATCATGCCGGCGTACCAAAATCCCCGTAAGGGGACTGAAACTGAATATGAAGATCCTACAAGTGAGCACTATAAGAGCCGGCGTACCAAAATCCCCGCAAGGGGACTGAAACATGCTGCAACCACGGACTAAGCCCCCAGCGGCATTAAGCCGGCGTACCAAAATCCCCGTAAGGGGACTGAAACATACCCGTGCCGTTCGCAAGGCGTAACTTAGTCTTTAGCCGCCGGCGTACCAAAATCCCCGCAGCCAAATGGACTCCTTTTGGAAAAAAAGGAGTTTGTGCCATAGGGGACTGAAACGCGGTTTCTAAATACCTTGGACGGAGGTTTGTTGACGCGTCGGCGGGCGCGTAAAATTGAAGATGGCATGAAAAAACGGTACCGGCATCGGTGAAGGATGTCTGGTACCGTTTTTGATGACGGGCGTCATGTTGTGGGAGTCTGACGACGGGCTGCGCCATCTCTGTCAAGGGGGACATGAACCGGCGAATTTCCAGCCGAATATGGGCTCGGGCTGACGTCTCGGAGGGAGGGCAGGGCTGCAGAAGGTTTTTGGCCTTTGTGCGTGCTCGGGCTCGTCTGATTCCTTCGGTCCTTGAAAATGACGGCCTCTTTGTGAGGATGAAGAAAATGAGAAAAATTCCTCTTTTCTCGATACCATAAGGTATCTGACTATATGAGTTTACAAAAAAGCGACTTAGAGCTTGGTTTAAACTCTTAAGTCGCTTGTCATAAGCTGTTATCGATTTTACATTCACATTTTTTCGAGTTATATTTATTTAGACGAAATATTTTTGGTAACATAAGGGCGGACATGTAGGTTTTTCCCCCTGTCTCACATGGCTTCGATGATCGGATTATATGGAGAGGCCATCCCTTGGTGAAACGGAATAAAAAAGAGCGACTTCGTATTCTATGAAGACCGGCGTCGTGATACAATAGCAGGAGATACGTACTATGGACGCGGACGTACGGGTCCGCGCGAAAAGGAGCATGATCATGAAGATAGAGTATATGTTGGCCAATCCCAGCGGCAATAAGACGATTTTGGTGCTGACGCCGGTCCCTAAGGAAGAACACAGTACCTTGGCGGCGGCCTTACTGGCAAGGCCTGACATCGACGCCGAGCAGGTCGGCTATGTGACCTGTATGGAAGGCAAGCCCCTTCGCGTCGATATGATGGGCGGCGAATTTTGCGGCAATGCCTCGCGGGCAGCGGCGGCCTATGCCTTGTCCTGCGAGGGGAAGGATCAGGGCGTCTACGGCGTATCCTGTTCGGGCTGCGACGAAATCCTGCCGGTCAAGGTCAATCATACGGGAGGCGAGGACTACGAGGCCTTTATCGAAATGCCCTATCCTGACGACGTCAGCGGTATTTTAGTAGACGTCGGCGGGGTGCCGGCTCGTTTCTTCCGCGTCGACCTGCCGGGGATTACGCACTTTGTCCACTTCGTCGAGACCTTTGAAGGTCTTGATAAGGATATCTATTGGCAGGCCTTGAAAGATTACGTCGACGGCGAAGCTTTCCCGGCGTACGGCCTCATCCTCTGCGACACCAAAACGCAGGAGATGATTCCTGCCGTCTACGTCAGCCGGACGGACACCCTCTACTGGGAAAACAGCTGCGGCAGCGGATCGGCAGCCGTCGCAGCAGCGCTTGCCTGTACGACGCGCAAACGGGTGGCCGCTTATATGAAGCAGCCCGGCGGCACCATTGCCATTGCAGCCAGTGTCGATGACGACGGCAATCTGCAGCAGATTTTTATGGGCGGTTCGGTAAAACTCGGTCCTCGTCAAAGCCTGGAATGAGGGCGCAGCCTTGTCTTTTGCCATGGGGCAGGCTTATGCCGAAAAAATACTTGACTATTTGACTTTTTGCGGTATGATAGTGATGTGAAGGTACCTCAGATGCCACTGACGGTACGGAAAACGGATACAAAGGAGTGTTTTTACCATGGCAAAAGAAACCCATGAATTTCAAGCTGAAACGAAGCAGTTATTGGACCTGATGGTCCACTCTATTTATACAAATCACGAGATTTTCCTGCGGGAACTCATTTCTAACGCCTCCGATGCGATCGATAAGCTCCATTATCAGTCCCTCACTAACGGCGATCTCCTCGAAGGGGACACGGGCTTTGAAATCCACCTGACGCCCGATGCCGACGGCCATACCCTGACCATTTCCGATAACGGCCTGGGCATGGACAAGCAGGATTTGATGGATAACCTCGGCACCATTGCCCAGTCGGGGACGAAAGCCTTCCTTGAAAAGCTGAAGGAATCCCAGGACGGCGGCGATACGAATAAGGACCTCATCGGCCAGTTCGGCGTCGGCTTCTATTCGGCCTTCATGGTCGCCGATACGGTTACGGTCGTCACCCGTAAGGCCGGCGAATCCCGGGCTTACAAGTGGGAATCGACGGGAAGCGGCGAATACACCCTCGAAGAATGCCAGAAACCGAAGCACGGGACGACGATCATTCTCCATTTGAACAGTGACTTCTACGGCGACGGCAGCGAAGAAAACTACACCGATCAGATGACCCTCCAGAGCCTGGTCAAGAAGTATTCCGACTACATCCGCTACCCGATCACCATGGACTTTACGACCAAGGAAAAGCCAAAGGATGCCGACGGCAAGACCATCGAAGATGCGCCGGAAGAAGAACATACGGAAACGCGGACCTTAAACTCCATGCAGCCCTTGTGGACGCGGAATAAATCGGATATCAAACCGGAAGAATACCACGAATTTTTCCAGCATCAGTTCTATGAATGGGACGAACCGATGGACATCTTCCACAACCGTGCCGAAGGTGCCGTCGATTACACGGCCCTCTTGTTCATCCCGGGCAAGGCCCCGTTCAACCTCTACTATGCCGACTATGAACCGGGCATCCAGCTCTATTCGCGTCATATCTTCATCATGGATAAATGCAAGGACCTCCTGCCGGACTACCTGCGCTTCGTCAAAGGCCTCGTCGATTCGCCGGATCTGTCCCTCAACATTTCCCGTGAACTCCTGCAAAAGAGCCGTGAACTGAACCTCATCGGCCGCAACCTGGAAAAGACGATTTTGAAATCCCTCAAGCGGGACCTCGAAAAGAACCGTGAAAAGTATGAAAAGTTCTGGGCCGAATACGGCAAATCCCTGAAAATCGGCGTCTACAGCGGCATGATGACCGGTGAAAACAACGTCGAAAAACTGAAGGACCTCTTGTTGTTCATGTCCTCGAAAGACGGAAAACTCCGTACCATCAAGGAATACGTCGACAATATGAAAGACGGCCAGCAGAAGATCTATTACGCAACGGGCAAGGATAAGGAAGCCATCGAAGGCCTGCCCCAGATGGAACTCCTCCGCGACCGGGACATCGAAGTCCTGTACATGACCGATCCCGTCGATGAATTTGCCGTCGAAGCCATCGGCGAATACGAAGGCCACCGTTTCCATTCCGTCAGCCGCGGCGATTTGGACCTCGAAGACGATGCCTTTAAGGCCGAAAAGAAGAAGAACGAGGACCTCGCCAAGGACAATGAAGGCCTCCTCGCGGATATGAAGAGCCTCTTAGGCGATAAGGTCGCCGACGTCCGCCTGTCGAACCGCTTAAAGAGCGGCGCCGTCTGCCTCGTTGCCGATGCGGCCGGTCCGTCCCTGGCCATGGAACAGGCCTTTGCCGCCGCCAACAACCCCATGTTCAAGGCGCGCCGCATCTTGGAAATCAACCCGGATCACGAATTGTTCGGGAAATTAGCCGCCGTCCATCAGGCCGGCAAGGACACGGCCGATTTCAAGGATTACTGCCACCTGCTCTACGATCAGGCCCTCCTTCTCGAAGGCATCATGCCCGATGATCCCGTGGCCTTTGCCAATAAAGTCGCCTCGCTCATGGCGAAATAAGGCCGGAGGTCAATAAAAAACTGTCTAACTAAAACGGCCGCTGTCGTCAGATTTAAATCTCTTGATGACAGCGGTTGTCTTTTTAGTGACAATAATTATTTTTTTAGGACTATCATTAACAGATAGTTGATATATTTAGACTACGGATGAACAGTTTTGTCACAAGTACCGCCGCCGCCTATCTTTTTCAGTACATACAAGCTATAATTAAAACGTAAATACAGCGTTTATTTTTACGAAAAAGGTCTTGTTTCACCTGTGAAATTGGGGCCTTTTGGTTGTGCAGATAGTGCAGAGGAGGCGGACATGGGACAATTCGTCAACGTGGACGGCGAAGAGGGCAGCGTGGTTCGTCTGGTTACGGCGCTCTTGCAGGAAGATGTAACCTATGAATTCATTGCCCATATCGCGAAATGCCCATTAGAAACGGTAAAAGAAATTGCCGCCAACACAAAATATAATAAGGAGTGATTCTGTTGAATATTCTCGTTGTCATGGATACGGATGCAAAACAGCGACAGTGGTTTGAAACGGCTGCGAAAGGGGCCAAGGTGACCTTCTGTCCCGGTGATGGAAGCGATGCCGGTGCGGCCCTTGAAGACGCCGACGTCATTATCGGCAACATCGACCCGCAGCTGGTCAGCAAGGCCAAGCATTTGAAATGGCTCCAGCTCAACAGTGCCGGTGCCGGCAGTTACTGTAAGGCCGGTATCCTGCCCGACGGCGTGGCGCTCACCAATGCGACCGGTGCCTATGGCCTGGCGTTGTCCGAGCACATGCTGGCTCAGAGCCTGGCTATGATGAAGAAGCTGTATCTCTACCATGACAATCAGCAGCAATCCTTGTGGCGCGATGAAGGTCCGGTCACGTCCTTTTATGGGGCCACGGTCGTCGTCGTCGGTTTTGGCGATATCGGCCGCAACTTCGGCCGCCGCGTAAAGGCTTTGGGGGCTTATGTCATCGGCCTGCGCCGCCGTAAGGGCGAGGTTCCGCCGGAAGCCGATGAAATGGGGGATATGGCTCATTTCGAAGACTATCTCTCTCGGGCGGACATCGTCGCGTCGTGCCTGCCTGATACGCCGGAAACGTATCGGATCTATAATAAGGACCGCTTCATGGCTATGAAGAAAGGGGCCTATTTCGTCAACGTCGGCCGCGGCAACAACGTCGATCAGGAAGCCCTGCGGGAAGCCGTCCTTTCCGGTCATTTGGCAGGGGCTGCCTTGGACGTTACCGATCCGGAACCGCTGCCCGAGGACGATCCCTTGTGGCAGACGAGGGGCATCTATATTACGCCGCATATTTCAGGCGGCTACCACCTGCAGGCGACGCACGACTACATCGCCCGCATTGCCGTCGATAACCTGAAGCGGTTCCTCGCCGGCGAAAAACTTGAAAATATGGTCGATATGGCAACGGGCTATAAGGCCTGATCGAAGCTGTTACGTCTCTGTGACGGGTACTGGTTTTACGACGGTACCCGTTTTTTTACAGCTGACGCGGCCGTTAGTGGCATTGGTCAAGTCGGCTGTGAAGGCGTCGCTGTCGCCTTCGGGGACTTCAAAGGTGAAGGTCACGTCGGCGGCAAAGGCCCGGTCGGCGATGAGGACGCCGTGACTTTCGGCAAAGCGCTCGAGGGTGCTGACCAAGGGGTAGGCGACGGTCGCCGTAAGGAGGGTGAAGGGCGTGTAGACGACGACGGACGCTTCGTCGAGGGCCAGGGTCGCGGCGTGGCTGTAAGCCCGGATGAGGCCGCTGGCGCCGAGTTTGATGCCGCCGAAATAGCGGGTGACGACGACGGCCGTATTGGTCAGGTCCCGTTTCTTTAAGACTTCTAAGATGGGCCGGCCTGCCGTTCCCGACGGCTCACCGTCGTCGCTGGAGCGCTGGATCTGTCCGCCGGCTCCGATTTGGAAGGCCGAGCAGTTGTGCCGGGCGTCCCAATAGTGCTTGCGCACGCTTTCGATGAAGGCTGCCGCCTCATCTTCCGTTTTCACTTCACAGACAGTGGCGATGAAGCGGGATTTTTTGATGACATATTCGGCTTCAGCCCGGCCATAGACCGAGCGGAGAAGAGATTCCATAGCAATCGTTCCTTTTCGTTTTTTCTCATCATAGCGTATTTACCGGGCCCTGGCAAGAAAAGGGCATAAAAAATCGGACCCTCCATGGATCGGGTCCGATTTTTTAGGTTCTATAATAAATGTTG
>NZ_LUGJ01000007.1:0-23460 GCF_001682955.1 Megasphaera sp. DISK 18 | reverse complement strand
CACTGAGCTACTTCCGCATGTATTGTGTCTGTTTCAGAACACTTGAATATCATACCAAATAAAGTAACTCCTGTCAAGCATTTTTCCGTTCCCTTTTTCAATAAAATCTCTTCCCTTACTCGACAACCTTGGCCTTAAACACCAGGGCCACGTCGGCATCAGAACAGCAAAATTCCGCTTCCCCTTCGGGCTGGCCCGGGAGCTTCCCGCCATAGCGCAGGATGTCGATATAAGGAAAGGCACAGTGCATGGCCATGGGACAGATTTTCCCCCGATCCGTGTCATAATCAAAGGTTTCACCGATATGGTGACCGCGATGGCAGCCCATGGTTCCTAATTTTCCCGTAACGGTCAATTCGATCTTCGGTCGCTTTCCTCGTTCCATAAAAAATCTCCTTTCTCATATCCCCTAAAAAGAGAAAGACGCGGGACGGGACATCATCGATGATATCCGCCCCGCGTCCACAGTATTCTATTAAATATGAAACAGCCGTCGGCCATTTTCTGTCGTAATACGGGCTGCTTCTTCCACACTTATATTGCGAAGGGCTGCCAGTTCCTCTGCCACATAACGGACATAAGCCGGTTCATTACGCTGGCCGCGATGGGCCTGAGGCGTCAGATACGGGCTGTCCGTTTCGATGAGGATGCGGTCTAAGGGCAGGTTTTCGGCGACTCGTCGAGCTCGCTTCGAATTGGGATAAGTCAAGGGACCGTCAAAGCCGAAGTAGAAGCCCATGCGCAGGAGTTCTGCCGTCATCTCAAGGCTTCCGGAGTAGCAGTGAAAGACACCGCGGATGCCCTTGCCGTATTGGCGAAGAATATCCAGCGTATCGCCGTGAGCTTCGCGGTCGTGGATGATAATCGGCACGTCGAGTTCGACGGCGAGCTTCACCATGTCGATGAAGACGGCCTGTTGGACGGCGCGGTCGGGCTCAGGCCAGTGATAGTCTAAACCTACTTCACCGATAGCGACGACTTTTTTCTCATCGCGCACCCACTGACAAAGTCTCTCTGCATCTTCCGGCGTTGCCGTGGCCGCCAGCTCCGGATGAATGCCGACGGCGGCATAGACTCCGTCACAAGAATTGGCAAGGTCGATGCAGGCGCGAGACGTCGCCATATCCGTCGCCGGACAGAGCATCAAGCCGACACCGGACGCAGCCGCCCGAGACAATACGTCCGGACGGTCCGCATCGTAAGCCTTGTCATTGATATGACAGTGCGTATCGAACAGCATTATCGTACGCGGCTGCCCGGTGCCATGCCGTCGACAAAGGCAACCTGCAGATTGTCGTTACCGTCGGAAGCAGCCAGGAGCATCCCCTTCGATTCAACACCGCAGAGTTTGACCGGCTTCAAGTTGGTGACGACGATGACGCAGTGACCGATGAGGTCTTCCGGTTTATAGTACAGGGAAATCCCGCTGACGATCTGGCGAGTTTCGACACCGAGGTCGACTTGTAGTTTCAGCAGTTTTTTAGCCTTGGGAACTTTTTCGCAGGCTACGATTTTACCGACGCGAAGGTCGATTTTACCGAAGTCATCGATGGTGATTTCCGGTTTTACCGGTTCCTGGGCCGCCGGGCAGACCGGTTCAGCTGCTTCTTTCTTATCGGTCTTAGCTTCGGCGATTTCTTCATCTAAGTCGTAGCGCGGGAAAAGGGCATCGCCCTTTTCGACCTTCGTATCGGCCGGATACAGTCCCCACTGCTGCGCATCCTGAAGGTTTGCCTTGGAAAAATCACCAAGCCCCAACTGATGCCACATATCGGCAGCGCTGACGGGAATGAAGGGGCTTACTAAGGCCGCAATGATGCGCTGTGCTTCGATCAAATTGTACAGGACCGTCTGCAGGCGCTGAGCCTTCGTTTCATCCTTAGCGAGGACCCACGGCGTCGTTTCGTCGATGTATTTATTGCTGCGGCGGATGAGGGTCCAGACGTCGTTAATGGCATCGTTGATCTTCATGTCATCCATGAGGGTTTCAAACTGCTTGGCCGTTTCAACAGCGCAGGCTGCCAAATCATCATCAACAGCTTCTTTTACCGTCGGGCCGGCGACGACGCCGCCTTCGTATTTTTCGACCATGGCTAAGGTACGCTGCAAGAGGTTGCCCAAATCGTTAGCAAGGTCGGAGTTGATGCGGTTGATAAAGGAAGGCAAAGAGAAGTTACCGTCTTGGCCGAGGCGGATTTCTTTGAGCAAGTAGTACCGCAGAGCATCGGCGCCGTAGCGGTCGATTAAAGGAATAGGATCGACGACATTCCCTAAGGATTTACTCATCTTCGTTCCGTCGACGATGAGCCAGCCGTGACCAAAGACCTTTTTCGGAATCGGCAGACCGCAGCTCATGAGCATAATCGGCCAGATGATGCTGTGGAAGCGAACGATTTCCTTACCGACCAGATGGAGGTCAGCCGGCCAGAATTTTTTGAACTTTTCCGGATCGTCGAGGTACCCCGCAGCCGTTACGTAGTTAACCAAGGCGTCGAACCAGACGTAAACGACGTGCTTCGTATCCCAAGGCACTTTGATGCCCCAGTCGAAGGACGTACGGGAAACACAGAGGTCTTCGAGCCCGCTTTTAACGAAGGAAATCATTTCGTTGCGTCGCGATTCCGGCTGGATGAAATCAGGATTTTCGTCAATAAATTGCAGCCATTTGTCGGCGTATTTATTCATCTTTAAGAAATAGGCTTCTTCCGAGACGAGTTCCAGCGGACGACCGCAGTCGGGGCAGATGTGTTTGCCTTCAGGGAGTTTGTTTTCCGGCCAGAAGGTTTCACAGGGCGTACAGTACCAACCCTTGTATTCGCCTTTATAAATGTCGCCGTTGTCGTAGGATTTCTGCATCAAGGCCTGAACGACTTTTTCATGGCGTTTTTCCGTCGTCCGGATGAAGTCATCATTGGAGATATTCAATTTTTTCCACAACTCTTGGAAGAGCGATACGATTTCATCGACGTATTCGATGGGCTTCACGCCTTTTTCTTCAGCTGCTCGCTGAATCTTCTGGCCGTGTTCGTCAGAACCGGTCAGGAAAAAGACGTCATCGCCGCGCAGGCGGTGGAACCGAGCCAGCGAGTCGGCAATCGTCGTGCAGTACGTGTGCCCAATGTGAAGTTTGGCGCTTGGATAGTAAATCGGTGTGGTGATATAATACTTTCTTTTTTCAGACATGGGATTTCCCTCCTATACCGACAAATGAGCCGGTGTTATAAACTAAGCGCAGCCTGGTATACACTACGTTTGGGCACGCCGCACCGTCTGGCGACAGTCCGGACAGCCTCTTTCTTAGCAACGCCCTGTTCCATCAGTTCCCGGACCAGGGCTGCATAATCAACATTTTCAGAATTGGCATCTTCAGCCATTTTCGTCATCCCCTCTACGAGGATGACGAATTCGCCGCGCGTCCCTTGTTCAGAAAGGGCGGCTTGAAGTTCGCTGAGGCTTCCATGAAGATACTGTTCATATCGTTTGGTCAGTTCCCGACAGAGAACGGCCTGTCGGTCGCCCAGTACCTCTATCATTTCGCCCAGTACCTGCCGGATGCGGTGAGGGGCTTCATAAAAAATGAGCGTTCCCTCATAGGCTTCGACGGACTGCAGGGCCGGCAGGCGATGTTTCTGCGTCTTCGGCAAAAAACCGACAAAGGTAAACCTCGTCGTATCCATACCGGAAGCGATGAGTCCCGTAAGGCCGGCATTGGCCCCCGGAAGAGGCACGATAGGAATATCGGCTTCCAAGGCCAAACGGACCATGTCACTGCCGGGGTCGCAAATAGCCGGCATGCCGGCATCGCTGACCAGAGCAATCATCAGGCCGTCTTTCAATTTCTCGATAAGCTGCGGCCCTTTTTCGGCTTTATTATGTTCGTGATAGCTCGTAAGGGGCGTATCGATATCATAAGCCATGAGCAGCTGTTTCGTATGACGCGTATCTTCAGCGGCAATGAGGTCAGCTTCTCGCAGGCAGCGTACCGTGCGGTACGTAATGTCCTCTAAATTTCCGATGGGCGTCGGGCAGAGGTAGAGCGTCCCCTTTTGAAAAACTTCCGGCATAATACTCCTTTCACAGAAAAAAGACGGCTGAAAAGGACACCGCCTTATCTTCCATATAAGCGATCCACAGCGTCACTATAACTTCCATCGGCCGTATGGACAATGAGCGGCGGCAGGACAGACAGGCCCTTCCCGCCTCCGTGAATGCCTTCGACGAGGAAAAGCTTCGCTTCTTTATCGGGGCGACCATGAATCATCTGCAAAACCTTTGGTTCAATATCACGGGCCCGCAGGGCTTCTAAAATATCCGCCATCCGTTCGGTAATATGAACCATGCGAAAGCGGCCGTGATACTTCAAGGCGTATTTCGCCGCATCGAGGACATCGTCTAAAGACGCTGTTTCTTCATGGCATGCCCTCCGGATGCCGTCGACGTCACTGTAAGCCCCGCGGCTTTTTTCCCGGTAAGGCGGATTGGCATAGACGGCTGAAAAGGCACCGGACGGCGACCACTCCCGAATCCGGCGATAATCACCTTCTACGATGCGGATGCGGTCATCCCGCCCGTTCAAGGCCACGTTGCGGCCGGCAATATCGGCCATAATCGGATTAAACTCAACCCCGGTCAGGTCACGTGCCCCGCGGGCCGTCAGAATCAGCGGAATGGCCGCCGTCCCGGTTCCTAAATCAAGGGCCGGTCCATGAGGAACGGCCCCAAAGTGAGCCAATAAAACGGTATCGATGGAAAAACAGAACTGATCGTCCCGCTGAATGACCTTCATCCCATCGAGGATCAAGTCATCCAACCGTTCGTGAGGACCGAGCTCAATTTTCATGTTCCGTTTCCCCTACATCGGACCAGGGAACATTGATATTATGGCCCGATTCGAGCTGTACTTTGACAGTCTTATCTTTCATATGAACGCGAAGTACCGTGCCGACGCCTTCATCGGTCATGACCCGCTTTCCAACGGCCGGCGGCTTCTGCTGTTCACAGCCTTTCTGCTGGCAGTTGCAGCACTTCAGTTCGCCTGACGTGTAAAGCTGGTTTTCATAGCGCAGGCAGCACATGAGGCGGCCGCAGATGCCCGAAATTTTAGTCGGATTGAGGGACATGCCCTGGCCCTTGGCCATGCGGATCGACACGGGCTTAAAGTCACCGAGAAAAGTCGCACAGCACAGCGGACGGCCGCAATAGCCGATGCCGCCGATCATCTTGGCTTCATCGCGAAGGCCGATTTGGCGAAGTTCGATACGGGTCCGGAAGACGGACGCCAAATCGCGGACCAGTTCGCGGAAGTCGATACGGCCGTCAGCCGTAAAGAAGAAGATGATTTTCCCCATATCGAAGGTATAATCGACATCGATGAGTTTCATCGGCAGCTTATGCTTGGCAATCTTGGTCAGGCAGATGCCGAAGGCCTTCTTCTCCCGTTCTTTATTTCGCTCAACTTGGCGCAAATCCTTGGCCGTAGCCTTGCGAATAATCGGTTTGAGCGGCTGGACGACTTCCGAGTCCTCGACGTCCCGCGGCGGAATGACAACATTGCCGAATTCCATGCCCCGCGCCGTTTCTACGATGACTCCATCATCCAAGGCTAGCTCAATCTTATCGGGATCAAAATAATATATCTTTCCAGCAGGTTTAAAACGCACACCTACAACGATCACTTAAAATCCTCCTTTGAGCCGTATCGTCTGGAGACTGACATAGTCCCAAACTAAGCGGACATTGACATGGCGCGTCACCGCTTCCAGCGCCTCATGAAGCACTGACGACACGGCAAAGACGGCATCATCCGTCCAGTACGGCAGTAATTCGGTCATATCGGAGATATAACCTTTTAAACGGACATATTCCCGGCCGGCTCCGCTGCGGAGAACGGCCATGTCCCGCAGCAACAGACTGATCCAGCCTAAGATTTCCGTCGTATCACTATCGGTCAAATTAGCCGATACGACAAGCCATTTCGAATAAGGACAGGCATGTTTGGCCATAATCGTTAAGAAGTCCACAGCAAAATGAGCCTTCTCCGTTCCATGCCCGTCAAGATACCGAAGGACCGTGCGAACAATACCGCCGCCCCACAGGATAGCATCATCCAAATTACCGCCGGCTCGATGAAGCCGCTGCAGCCCTTCCCTCATTTCATCGTCACCGACGGGATCGAAGGTAAAAGTAACGCAGCGCGACAGAATCGTCGGCAGCAGCAAATCAGGCTGATCCGTCACCAGAATGAAACAGACACCGGACGGCGGCTCTTCCAAGGTCTTCAGCATGCGGTTGGCAAATTCCACATTCATCGTCTCTACGTGGTCGATAATGCAAATCCGGCGCCGACCTCGTTCGCCTTGGAGGGCCAGTTTCGCCTGAAGCTGGCGAAATTGATCGACCTTCAACATGGCACCCATAGGAGCCAAATAAAAAACGTCATCGCCGTCGGCAATAAGGGCTTCATCGCCTGCCGGCGCCAAATCGCGAAAGACGGGACGGCCGGCCAAGGCCGAAGCGACGGCAATGGCCATCAGAGTCTTGCCGATACCGGCAGGACCGGCGAAAATCATGGCATGAGGGAGGCGGTCTTCATCGATGAGACGAGCCAATTTTCGCTTCAACCGGCCATGGCCGATGATCGTATCAAACAAGGTCTCATCCATCATTTTCACCTCCCTATTAAGAAATACCTTAATAACTTATTATATTAAAAAATCCTTCTAAAGTCTAGTATTTTCAACGCCTGACAGGTCTCCATCCGACCGAATCTATTTTTTGACAAGGGCAATCCCGGTGTCCAAAACGCAGCGGTATACATCGTCATGAATTTCCTCTATCGGACGGAGTTTTTCACCTTCGGCGCAGGCAATTCTCGTCCAGCCATAGCGAACCGCCAATTCGTCATAAGCGGCGTGACATTTGGCCAGAAACTGCCCGTTTTTTTCATGGATGTCCCCGGTCTCGCCGCCTGTTTTTCCGACGCGGTCGGCCATGAGCCCTTGGGTGACCGCTAAGGGTACGTCGAGGAGCAATACGGCATCCGGTTCGGGCAGGCCCATCTTGCGGAATTCAAAATCTTCGAGCCAGTCAAGGTAGGCCTTACGCCGGGCCGCATCATCGATCTTGATCATTTGATAGAGCATATTGCTCGTCGTATAACGGTCGGCAATGACGATACCGCCCTGATCATAAAAGGCCTTCCATTTCATTTGATAGGATGCAAAGCGGTCGACGGCAAAAAAAGCGGACGCAGCATAGGGGTTGACGGCGTCGGCATCGCGGCCGAAGTCGCCGCGCAAATACATCTTCACGAGGGCACTGGAATCGCTGTCATAGTCTGGATAGCTCACGGCCATGACGGGATAGCCGTCTTTCTTTAGATGTTCCGTCAAGAGTTTGGTCTGCGTCGCCTTGCCGCTTCCATCGCCGCCTTCAATAATAAATAATTTACCCTTCATGGGAATCCTCCTTCTGTACGCGTATCGTCCGCAGCGTCCCGTCAGCCGGACCGTTTGGTTTATAGCCATGAGCCATCTTATAGCGGATATACTGTTGGCACGCCTCCGTAATAAATTCTCCTGCCGCCAACACCGGGATGCCCGGCGGATAGAAGGTAACCGTTTCAGCTGCAATACGCCCACAGGCAGCCTCAAAGGGTATCGCTTCCACAGGACCGTTCCAAACCATTCTCGGCGCTGCGGCAACCTCGGGAATCGGAAGGGGCGGCTCTGCACTGGGAGCGGACTGACAACGGGGGCGACCGTCGGCAATAGCCCGGCAGGCATCGATCAGGGCTTGGGCCGTTTCCATCGTATCGCCAAGGGTAATCAGGGCCAATACGTGATTGCCTGCAATCAGTTCCACTTCGATTCCCTGCTTTCGCAGTTCTTTTTCCGCTTCGATGCCGTCGAGGCCGACGCCGGAAAAATCGATGGTGATCTTCGTTTCATCAAAACCGGTGACGACAGAACCGTCTACGATATCCCGTCCAAAGGACGACAGCCCTTGGATGGCATTGATTTCCCGACGCACATACCGGGCCAGTTCCAAGGCCCGTCCCAACAGCTCCGGCCCATGAAGAGCCAACTGCTGCCGAGCACTGTCGAGGGAGGCCAAGAACCAATAATGAGGACTCGTCGACTGAACGACAGACATAGACGCCGCCAAGCGATCGCTTAAGGGAAATCCTTGTCGACAATGAAGCATCGATGTCTGGGTCAAAGAGCCGGCCATCTTGTGAGTGCTTTGGGCAACGCAGTCGGCACCGCATTGCAGGGCTTCTTTGGGAAAGTCCGGCTGAAAGCCCAAGTGAGCCCCATGGGCTTCATCGACAAGGACAAAGAGCCCTTTTTCATGAGCATAGGCCGCCATGGCTTCCAGATTGCCGGCGATTCCATCGTACGTCGGATAGGTAAAAACGACAGCCTTGGCCTTCGGATAAGCTTCTATCGCCTTTTTTAAAGCCGTAAGGTCCGGCCCCAGCGATACTTGGCGTGCCGTATCAAAGCGACTTTCCATATAGACCGGCACAGCACCGCTCAAGATGAGGCCGCTGATGACGCTCTTGTGCGCTTCGCGGGGAATAATGATTTCATCACCGTCACGGCAGACTGCTAAAACCATGGCTTCAATGCAAGCCGTCGTCCCATTGATGGAAAAAAAGGTTCTCCCGGCACCATAAAGATCGGCGGCTAAGTCCATCGCCTCTTTCAACGGCCCTTCGGGCTGAAATAAATCATCGAGGGCATACATGACGCCAAGGTCTCTTGAAAGGGCCGATCCAAAAAGTTTCTCTTGGTAGTCCGAAATCCCCTGCCCCAACTTATGTCCCGGCGTGTGATAGGCCTTCATATGCAGCCGACAATAGTTTTCCAGGGCTTCCACAAAAGGAGCCCGCTGTTGTTGTTCTCTATTCATAAAAACCCTCATATATGGTTTAAAAAGTCACTCAGTAAGGCATGACTTTTCTCATAAGAAAATTGTTTCATCTGTTTCAATGATTGCTGCAGCGATTCCTGCAGGTGATAGGCCGAAAGTTCTTCCGGCTTCACCCAACGATAATCCCGATGCTCATCGGATACGACAACCTGCTCCGCATCAGCCATAGCCGTAAAAATGACGCCATTTAAAAATTGCCCGTCAGCCTTCTGGTAGCTCCAAATACCGGCCGGCGCTTCCAAGGTGATGGACAGACCCGTTTCTTCCTGAACTTCCCGCCGGAGCCCGACTTCAAAATCCTCATGAAAGAGCAGTCCTCCTCCGGGAAATTCCCAAGGATGCCGGCCTTCTATATCATTTTTCTGCAAGAGCAGCAGCTTGCCGTCGTGAAAGACCATCGCCTTGACACTGAGTCCCATCAAGACATTCCTTTCCTGCGCCATACGATCAACTCCTTATCCCTACTTCGCCTACAGTTTGAAAATTTCGATTACCTTTAATTATATCATAACCGCGCCAATAAGCTTACAGGAAAATCCACAAAAGCCCTCTGCCGACCTTTAAAACACCAGTGCATAGAGGACAGAATCCCTTTTATCTGTCTTATTTACACCTTGCAGTATATAGGTTAAAATTATAGTACAGTTTACTTAGAGGAGGTCTTTCTATGACAACCAAACGCGTCCTTGCGATTCACGATTTATGTTCTTTTGGCCGCTGCTCACTTACGGCGGCAATTCCGGTCATCTCCGCCATGGGATTTCAGGTCTGCCCCTTCCCAACGGCCATTTTCAGCAATAATCTGACCTACGGCGATTTCACCTTTTCCGATTTCACGCCCCATATGACGGAATTTATGGATAAATGGCAAAAATTAGGCTATGAATACGACGCCATTTACAGCGGATTTTTAGCCGATGCCGGTCAAATCGAAGTCGTTTCCGATGCCATTTCCCGCTTCGCCAAAGACGACAGCCTCGTCGTCGTCGACCCGGCCATGGGCGATAACGGCAATCTCTACCCGGTCTTCACGCCGGCCATCGTTCCGGAAATGCGAAAACTCATTGCCAAGGCCACGGTAATTACGCCGAATTATACGGAAGCCTGCTTATTAGCAGACATCCCCTACAGCGAAGACCTCCCGAAGACGACGGAAATGCTCGATCTGTGCAGGACCTTATCCGATATGGGGCCGAAAAAGGTCGTCATCACCAGTGTCGCCAGCGATTTGGGCACCACCAAAATCGTCAGTTACGATACGACGACGGCTTCCTTTGACGAATACCCGGTCCACCGCCTCCCCTTCAGCACCTGTGGAACGGGTGACCTCTTTACCAGTGTCCTTACCGGCGCTCTGCTCCAAGGGACGATGCTCCATGCCGCCATCAAAAAGGCCGCTGACTTCCTGAGCTATGCCATCGAATATACCTATAAAGCCGGAAGCGATCCCCGTGAAGGCGTCCAAGTCGAACCTTGCTTAGGGAAATTACTGAAAGACGAATTGTAAACCCTGTTTTTAGTTCAATAAGTTGACCTTAAAGGCACTGTTTGCTATAATACACCTTGTGTAATGAGTCCTGTATTCATAGTAAGGAGTGCTTTTATTATGTCCGAGTCACGAGAAAAGACGATGCGCCTGACGCACATCGCCTTGTTGATTGCAATGAACTGTATCTCTGCTTATCTGATCATCCCCCTGCCCTTTTCTCAGTCGCCCCTGGCCCTGCAGACACTGATCGTCAACTTAGTGGCCTTCCTCTTGCCGCCAAAAGACGCAGCTATCACCATGCTGGCCTATATCGGCATCGGCCTCATCGGCGTCCCGGTCTTCACAGCCGGTACCTCTGGTCCTGGAAAGATGTTCGGACCCACGGGCGGCTACATCTGGGCCTACGTCGTCGCCGTCTATCTCATGTCGACATTCAAGGGATCGACTTATAGTGTAAAACGCTATTCACTGGTCGCCATCGTCATCGGCATTCCCGTCATTTACCTCGGCGGTGCCTTGCAGCTCCACGGCGTCACCGAAATGCCCTGGGCTGCCGTCATCACCAGCGGCGTCTTGCCTTTCATCCCCTTAGACATCGTAAAAAGCATCTTGGCTGCCATCGTAGCCAAACCCTTGCTGCATGCAATCGCTCAAAAAAATAATTCGCGGTAAAACCGATCGTATCAAAAAAGCACATCCAACGGATGTGCTTTTGTCGTATTAGAAATGGCTTTTAGCAAAGGTTCCGATTTCCTGCAAGGACGCAACAGACGCGTCGAGGTCCGGCAGGCAAAGAGCAAAGTCATGGGGCATATCGGGATAGACGGTCATCGTCACTTCAACGCCATCGTCGACAGCCTTTTCCATAAACTTCTGATTTTCTGTCAGGAAAATTTCATGACCGCCGGTCTGAATCAGCATCGGCGGCAGCCCTTTCAAATCAGCATGAATCAGCGATAACCTCGGATCAGCGAGGGACAATGTCCCGGCATAAGACGGCTCTTTGACAGCCTTATTGAGCGGCGTTCCACGGCCTAAAATCTTATCTTTACGGTCGTTATAGGTCCGCGAAGCCGTAGCCGTACTGAAATCCGTCCATGGCGACTGGAGGATTAACAGTCGGGGCAAGGCTTCTTGATGGTCCCGCAAATAAAGCGCAAGGGCAACGGCCAGGTTTCCCCCTGCCGAATCTCCGACTAAGACGATGTTTTCTGCCTTGATACCGCTGTCAAGGAGATAGTTATAGGCCGCAATGGCATCGTCAAGGGCAGCCGGATAAACGTAGTTCGGCGCTAACCTATAATTAACACAATAAGCCTCTTTAGCATCCATCAAGGCCGCCTGCTTCAAAGCCATGAGCCGATGACCGTCACTCATGCCGAGGACATAACCGCCGCCATGGAGTTGTAAGAGCACCTTATCGGAATCAGAATTCGTATTCGTATACTTCTCGACAACGATGCCGCTGACGGTCACATCCTGTCGCTGCCAGCCATCAGGCAAGACAAAAGGCTTCTGATTGCGGCCGGTAAAGAGGTCGCCTGCGGCCTTTTCAATATATTGCTGCTGAGCCTGTCGATCCAAGATCAGGCCATGTTGCGGCAGGTAAAGCCCCTCGGCGGAAGCAATCAAATTCATGGCAATCAGGCAGGCACCGATAGCCGAGATTTTTAGCACCTTCTTATGCAACATAACAACACCTCCTCCCTCCGTGATGAAAAAAACGATTCGCATATGTTCTTATTTTACCATTGAACGCAGCTCCAAGTCAAGGCAGAAAGCAGAGATCCAAAGTATGTTTCCACAAAAAAAAGAAATGCCGCACCGCTATGGGCGACACTTCTTTTTTTAGAAAAACAGAGCAGCAACGAGGGCTGTCGTCAAAAATTACGCTGTAATTTCTTGAATACGGTCGATGAGTTTTTCTGCATACTCCCGAGCAGCCTGTTTCTGAGCCTCAATAGCCTTTTCATCATCGCGAGTGGTATAGCCGACACCATGGACGTAGAGAGCACCCTGGTAATCAAGACCGCAAAGGTTTGCCGTTGCCGGAAACATTTCAAGCATTTTGTTGATATCGCCAATGGATCCTTCACCGCCAGTATAGGCTTCTGCCGGAGCCCCTGTCGTAAATGAGACCAGCAGCTTTTTCCCACCGAGTTTCGCCTTAGAGCCATGAGAAAAGCCATGAAGGAAGACTTCATCAAGCCACTTCTTCATGAGCCAGGGCAGAGAATACCACCAGAAGGGAAACTGCCACACAATGAGATCGGCGGCCAGCAAGGCCTCCTGTTCCGCTTCTACATCGATATTCGCCGTCGGGTAGAGCTGATCCAGCTTGCGGATTTCAGCATCTGGAAGGGCTTTTTCAAGCTCGTCGAGAATCACCTTATTAGCAACGGACGTCGAGAGATCGGGATGGCCGGAAATAATCAAAGTTTTCATTCTTGTCTTCTCCTTTCATCGGGGAATAAACGCAAGAATACATTCTATGTTACTGACTGTTTTTTACAGCCCATTCTTTCAGCTCATCGACAGATACATTGTTCGGAAAACGTTTGCCTACAGCGACAGAGGCCCCCGCTGCCAAGGCCTGCATGTTCTTACCTGAATCTCCAATGGGGCTCATGCCGGACGTAGCAAAAGGAACGACCTTTTTACCACTAAAATCATAGCTTTCCATAAAAGTGTCGATAATGGACGGTTCCCGATACCACCAGACAGGAAAGCCAACAAAGACGACGTCATATTGACTCATATTTACGACCTTTTCGGCAATAGCCGGACGGCTGCCGGGATCCTTAGATTCTATGGAACTGCGGCTTTCTGAATTCTGCCAGTTAAGGTCCGCTGAGCTATAAGGCACCTCCGGTTTTATTTCAAAAATATCGGCACCGATGGCTTGAGACAGTTTTTCGGCAACCTTTGCCGTCACACCGCTGGCGCTAAAATAGGCGACTAATGCTTTATTCATGATAGATTCCTCCTCTATTATATCGAATAGGATACTTGATTTGTCAACGATAGATTTTTCATATCCGTCATGGCGATCATATCACCACTAAGACCAGTCTATCATTCATGAGCATTCATGTCTAATACCTATCACAAATTGCCAGAAATATATATTATGTATTTCTAACGGTAAATCAAAGGTACCGAAAAATGAGTGCCTCCATTTCAATTTCTAGAAAGTTTAGTATCAAAGTAGTATCAAACACATCTGGTGTAAACGAAAAAATCCCTGCAACCAGAGGTTGCAGGGATCGTAATTTCAAGAATGAAATTATTTGAGTTCGACCGTAGCGCCGGCTTCTTCGAGCTGAGCTTTGAGAGCTTCAGCGTCAGCTTTAGCAACGCCTTCTTTGACCGGTGCAGGAGCGCCGTCAACGAGAGCTTTAGCGTCTTTCAAGCCGAGGCCTGTAACTTCACGGACAACTTTGATAACGCCGATTTTTTTGTCGCCAGCAGAAGCGAGGATGACGTCGAATTCAGATTTTTCTTCAGCAGCAGCACCGCCAGCAGCCGGAGCAGCAGCAACGGCAACCGGAGCAGCAGCGGAAACGCCGAATTTTTCTTCCATGTCTTTTACGAGTTCGGAAAGTTCGAGAACGGTCATGTTTTCAATGGCCTGCATGATTTCTTCTTTAGTCATTTTGAAATACCTCCATAGTATCAGTTTTTAAGTTTGTTTTTATTAGTTATAGTAAGCTAAATTAAGCAGTTTCTTGTTCTGCTTTCTTAGCGCGTACAGCGTCAAGCACATAAACCATGTTGCGAATATTGCCCTGGAGTACGTTGACGAAGCCGGAAATCGGAGCCTGCATGCTGCCAACCAATTTCGCGAGAAGTTCTTCGCGGCTCGGCAAGCTTGCCAAAGCATCAACGGCTGCGGCATCAATAACCTGGCCGTCGACGATGCCTGCTTTTACAGACAAGGCTTCTGTCTTTGTTTCTTTGATGAATTCTTTCAGGATTTTAGCCGGAGCTACGGCGTCTTCCGTAGAATAAGCGATAGCCGTCGGGCCTTCAAGAACTGCATCCAATGCATTGTAGCCGAGTTCGTCTGCAGCAATGCGAGTCAAGGTGTTTTTGATAACCTTGTAGTCGACACCGCCTTCGCGGAACTTACGGCGAAGTTTCGTGACATCAGCAACGGTAAGGCCGGTGAAACCAACGAAAACAGCGCCCTGAGCGGACTGCATTTTTTCTTTCATTTCTTCGACAACCGCGGCTTTTGCCGGGGAAACCGGATGATTTGCAAATGTGGACATGAGTTTGATACACCTCCTTGAATTAGGATTTATATCGTCTTAGCAATCAAAAACGGCCTCATGGACAAACCACGAGGCCGAACTAGTCAAAGTCAGATATCTGCTAGTTTCATAGCCTCAGATGGCGGACATAGTGTCCATTATACATACCTTCAGTCTACAGCTAAGAGAGATATTAATTTTCTTCTTTCTTGGCAGCACCTTTAATGCTGAACTGATTGATGTGAACGCCAGGGCCCATCGTGGAGCTAACCGTGATGGATTTAATGTACTGGCCTTTAGCACCCGACGGTTTTACTTTGATGAGCGTATCAACCAAAGCCGTCAAGTTATCAATCAATTTATCTGCATCGAAAGACTTTTTGCCGATAGCGGAGTGAATATTGCCGGCCTTATCCGTACGATATTCAACCTTACCAGCTTTGCTTTCGCTAACAGCTTTTTCAACGTCCATCGTAACAGTACCAACCTTCGGGTTAGGCATGAGGCCTTTAGGACCGAGGATTTTACCGAGACGACCGACTTTACCCATCATGTTCGGAGTAGCGATTGCTACATCGAATTCGAGCCAGCCACCCTGGATCTTTTCTACAAGATCATCAGCACCGACGAAGTCAGCACCGGCAGCTAAAGCTTCTTTTTCTTTATCGCCCTGTGCAAATACGAGGACAGTCTTGGATTTACCAGTGCCGTGAGGCAGTACCAAGGCGCCGCGGACCTGCTGATCGGCGTATTTCGGATCTACGTTAAGGTTAACAGACAATTCAACGGTTTCGTCGAATTTGGCTGTATCCATCTTTTTCAAGATGTCGATTGCTTCTGCAACATCATACTGTTTCTGTTTATCGAACAGTTTTGCAGCTTCGGCATATTTCTTGCCTACTTTTGCCATGTTTCTTCCTCCTTATGTGGTTTAGCGGGTTACCCCTTCCACGGGCAGACAGTCGATTAGTCGACGATGTCGATACCCATGCTGCGAGCGGAACCTTCAATCATTTTCATAGCAGCTTCAACGTCGTTAGCGTTGAGGTCCGGCATCTTAGTCGTTGCGATTTCGCGGACTTTGTCGCGGCTCAATTTAGCTACTTTTTTCTTGTTCGGTTCACCCGAAGCTTTGTCCAGACCAGCTGCTTTCTTCAATAAGACGGCAGCAGGCGGGGTTTTCGTAATGAAAGTGAAGGAACGGTCTTCATAGACGGTAATTTCGACAGGGATGATGAAGCCAGCCTGTTTAGCTGTACGTTCATTAAATTCCTTTACGAATGCCATGATGTTGACACCAGCCTGGCCTAATGCAGGGCCAATCGGAGGCGCCGGAGTTGCTTTACCAGCTTCACACTGGAGTTTTACCATTCTTGCTACTTTTTTTGCCATGGTGAGTTACACCTCCTTACATTACAAGATGTGGTCAAACGAATCGTAACGATTCTCCCACTCGCGGCAGAAAGCCGCATTAGAAGTATTTATTCCAGACCCTTCTCGATTTGAGAATAGTCGACTTCTACTGGAGTTTCACGGCCAAACATATTTACGAGGCCTTTAACGGTACCTTTTTCTTCATTGACCTCCGTAACGACGGCGATACAATTTTCAAAAGGCCCTTCGGTAATGCGCACTTCTTCGCCAACTTCGACAGAAATGTGCGTTTTCGGTTTGCTTTCTACTTCCTGTTTGCCCAGGATTCTTTCGACTTCCTTAGGTTCCAAGGGAATAGGTTTCGTAGCCGATCCGACAAAACCGGTGACACCGGGAGTATTGCGGACGACATACCAGGAACGGTCATTGACTTCCATTTCAATCAGGACATAGCCGGGGAATACTTTCCGTTTAACGGTCCGCTTTTTCCCGTCCTTTACGTCAATTTCGTCTTCCATAGGGATGAGGATTCGGTTGATGACGTTTTCCAAACCCATGGACTTGACCTTCTGTTCCAGCGTTTGTAGTACTTTATTTTCATAACCGGAATACGTATGGATGACATACCATTTCATATCTGCTTCCATTTAAGCACAGCCCTCCTATCCGACAGCAAGCTGGAATAACTTAAACAGCTGCGAGAACGCGCCGTCAGCCACACCAATGATTACCATTACGACGATGGTAGCAACAATGACCATAACCGTGTAGTTAATCAATTCCCTTTTTGTCGGCCAGATGACCTTCTTCATTTCTACCTTTACGCCAGATAAAAATGACTTGCCCGGGTTCTTCTTCTTATTCTTTTGTGCTGCTTTTTTAGCTGAAAGTGCCATATAACCTCTCACATCCAAATAAGATTAGCACAATCTTATTCAATCAATTATTTCGTTTCTTTGTGTAACGTTTCTTTTTTGCAGAACGGGCAGTATTTTTTCAGTTCCAAACGATCCGGATTATTCTTCTTATTTTTGTTCGTCCGGTAGTTGCGCTGTTTGCATTCTGTGCATGCCAAAGTGATAGCTGTACGCATTCCTTACACCTCTCTTAAAAATAGTCACAAGCCTAGTTGTACGTAAGACTGCCTTTATAATGTATCACAACAGCTACGTCTAAGTCAAGGAAATTTTTCTGTAACTTAAAAAAGCCAGGCGTTGGTGGACGCCTAACTTTTGTAATGATATCATCTTTTTCAACTTCCGTCAATACCTTCGTTTTAAATTTCTGCTGAAGGCGCCAATAAAGATTACAGTTCTTCCTGCAGCTGCGTTAAAGCCGGTACATAGGAATCCAAGATCCGCCGTACCCGGACATCGAGGGCATCTTCGCTGCCGAAACGCTCGCGAATCATAGCCAACCACAAAGATTCATCGACAAAGAGGTACTGTTCATATGCCTCGGCAATAATTTCCTTCGGAGAGCCCATGGCAGACATCCCGAAGCCATCGCGCTTTAAGGCATCGCGAAAGACCGTCATCGCCAAGTCAAAGACGCCTTGATATAAATGGACGATGCCGTGGAGGATAAAAAGATTCGACAAGTCCTGCTGCTCGGCCTGCTGCAGCAATTGTAACTGTGCTGAAAAAGCCTGTCTCTCTGTCATCGTAAACCTCCTTCCAAACGCCAAAGAAGAGAAACGTCATTTCTTATATATAAGTATATATATATTATATCATATTCTACTTTATAAAAAAGCGAAAAGGGCTGCGCTGCCCTCTTATTCCGGGGTACAAAAAAGCACTGCCGGAAAACTCCGACAGTGCTTCTCTTCAAACCAAAAGTATATAAAGAGTATCGATCTTGAAACCGGGTTATGCTTCTTCAATGGCACCGGCCGGGCAGGAATTCATCGCGTCCTGAGCCGATTCATTCGTTGCTTCCGTAGCTTCAGCATAGGCTTCGGCCATACCCGTTTCATCGTTCATGCGGAATACTTCGGGACAAGTTCCGGCACAGAGACCACAGGCAATACAGGTATCGTTTACTTTATACTTCATAACAAATCACTCCTTTGTCCGAATCGTTACGATTCGAAATACTTGGACGGGTAAGTTAATCCTTACTGTGCTTATAGTATACCCGCCGACCGGCAAAAGAGCGGTTGCATTTCCAACAAAAAGGCAAAAAGACAAGCTTTATAGAAAAAGAATTTTTTCCATGAAGGCCCATCATTTTAATGACATTTCGCTATATACTTTTAATCTTATGCATAAGATATTTGCTGATTAATTCGATTTTGGTATCGAAGAAACTTCCGTTGCCGTGTAGCCGGCGTTAACAATTGTTTTCAAAATCTCATCGTCGCTGACATCATCTCGGACGATGAGTTCCGCCTGACCTCGCATCAAATCAACTTTTACCTTTTCAATGCCATCGACGTCCTTAAGGGCTTCGGTCACGTGTTTTACGCAATTTTGGCAGACCATACCGGAAATTGCAACATATTTTTTCGTTCCCTCTACCTTATCTCCGTGGAATAAATGACTAAAAAATCCCATAGTTGCTATATCCCCCTCTATGTTTTATTCATAAAGAAATAAATTCTCATCATCAATATTATAAGATGTTCTCGTCCAACTGGCAAGGTGGATATTGTATACACAATTCCATATGTTAAAATTATATTGACGATACCTATAAATCATAGTAAAATGAAATCAGCTAAAACTTTATCTTATTAAATGTTTGTGTTATTTTTATTAAAAAAGGATGTGAGTGTATGTCATTTTTTCGAACGAAGTCCGTATCCCAATTGCAAGAAGATGCAAGTAGCTCAAAGCTAAGTAAGAATCTTAGCGTCATGGACCTCACCTTCTTAGGTGTTGGCGGCATCATCGGGGCCGGGGTCTTTGTCTTGACAGGTATTGCCGCAGCTCGCTATGCGGGGCCTGGCGTTGCTTTATCCTTTGTCATCGCTGGTTTCCTCTGTATTCTCGTAGGCTTAACGTATAGTGAATTTTCATCCTTCATCCCTGCTTCAGGCAGTGTTTATTCCTATACCTTTGCTTCCTTGGGTGAAGGGATGGCCTTCTTATGCGGCTGGTCACTAATTCTGGCATATACCGTTACCGCCAGTGCCGTTGCCGTCGGGTTCTCCGGCTATCTATCGGGCATGAGTGCATCCTTGGGATTTGTCATCCCCGATTATCTGCTCAAGACACCGGCCGAAGGCGGGATCGTCAATCTGCCATCCATCATTATCATCCTTTTGCTCTGCTCGGTACTCATCCGCGGCACCAAGCAAAGTGCAAAATTAAACTTTGCACTCATCCTCGTCGCTTTGGCAGCTATCGTAGCCTTCGTCGTAACGGCTGCCCCCCATGCCAATCCCGACAACCTCAACCCGTTCGCACCGTTCGGCGTCCGCGGCATCTTCAGCGGCGCATCGATTGTTTTCTTCTCGTACATGGGCTTCGACGCCGTTGCTACATCGGCTGAAGAATGTAAGAATCCGTCCCGTGACCTTCCTATCGGGATCATTTCTTCCATCGCCATTTGTATGGCCTTGTACATCGCCGTTTCCTTAGCTCTGACAGCAGCTGTCAACTACACCCAGCTCGATACGCCGGAACCGGTTGCCTATGCCCTGCGTCTCCTCGGCTGGCCTGATCTTGCCAACCTCATCGCTATCGGCATATTGGCCGGTATCATTACGACGCTTATCGTTTACCTTTTCGGCCAGTCCCGTATCTTCTTTGCAGTTTCCCGCGACGGTCTTCTGCCGCAGCATCTCTGCAAGATTCACGATACGTACCACACACCGTACCTGATCACCATCGTTGGTTCGATCATCATCGCCATCATCTCCGGCTTCGTCCCCTTGATGCACATCGTCGAATTATCCAACACCGGTACGCTGGCAGTATTCTTGATCAACTTCATCGGTATCGTCGCTATGCGCCGCAACCATCCGGAAATCCCGCGGAAATTCCGCTGCCCGATCCTTCCGATCATTGCTCCCATCGGCGTTATCGTCTGCTTCTACCTGATTTATGAACTGTCGCCGCTGACCCATATGCTCTTCATCGGCTGGCTCGTTCTCGGCTTGATCATTTACTACGGCTACAGCCGCAGCCACAGTCTTCTTAATAAATAAAGTTTAGCTTAGCTCCCCCCTGGTAAGTCAGACTTTTGTACGATAGCTTTACCTCCTTTCTTTAATCTAGTAAAGCGGTGCAAAAATAGTCTAATTTAAATCAGTATTATGACAAAACGGTTGCTGTCCAAGAGTTCGTCCCTTAGGATAGCAACCGTTTTGTTATGCAAAGATTAACGCTGTTCCCCCTATGGAGTATATCGCTCCTTAAGATCAGCCTTAATGATTAAAATCGGTCCGATGGTCTGTTTCGATATGGTCGGCAAAAGCGCTTTCTTCCCCTTGTTTGGCAAAGCCTTTCAACATCCAAGCCATATTGCGCCCGATATTGCGCATAGTCTGAAGGCCTTCCAAATCCTTGCGAACTTCATCGGGCGTCATGCCGTGAACCATGTTCCAATACGTAGACGGAACGACAGGCATGCTGGCAATGCCAAAGTATTTGTTCAAAACATCGACAGCTGCCGTCGTACCGCCGCGGCGGGCCGAAACGATGGCAGCTCCCGGTTTTCCGGCAAAGACCGGATAGAGTTCCCCAACAGCCGACGAGTAAAATACACGATTCAAGAAAGACAAGATCTGACCACTCGGATGGGCATAATAGACAGGAGAGCCAAAGATAAATCCGTCGGCATCTTTAGCTTTTTCCAAAAAGCGATTGACGGCATCGTCGTTATCATCTTTAAAGATACAGCCTTGGCCATTACACTTATTACAGCCGATACAGTCACGCATGGGACGCGGCCCTAACTGAAAAAGTTCATATTCGACACCATTTTCAGTCAGGGTTTTACCGACTTCTTCCAATGCCGTGTAGGTACAGCCATTGAGATGGGGACTTCCGTTTACCATTAATACCTTCATCATTCGTTCCTCCTATTCCATGTAATGCACGAAACAACGTGCTCGATGCTCTCATTATTATATGGACCGAAGATCAAAAAATCAACAAGGCACTATTAAGTAAGGTACTATCCCAAAGGGAAGTATTGACTTCGTTACTTTCTTTTTGTATCATTCTAACAGAAAGGAGTGTATACCGATGGACGAAAAATTGGCAGCAGTCAATGTCGAACCTTTTGCCTACGCCTGCTCTTTATTCAACGGAAAATGGAAAATGCACATTCTCTTTTGGCTGTGGAAAAAAGAGGTGCTGCGCTATGGCGAACTAAAAAAAGCACTGGGAAAGGTAACACACAAAATGTTATCCCAGCAGCTTAAGGAAATGGAAGCAGACGGCATCATTTATAGAAAAGAATATCCCCAGGTGCCGCCCAAAGTAGAATATGGGCTGACAACACTGGGGAAATCTCTTATGCCTATTTTACAGCAAGTTTGTACGTGGGGACAAGACCACTATCAGCGCTGAATGCCGAAGGCCTGGAATCCGGGATAAATCCCTTTTCCGCCGAGTTCGTCTTCAATCTGCAGCAGGCGATTGTATTTGGCGACGCGTTCACTGCGGTTCGGTGCGCCCGTTTTGATCTGTGCCGTGTTCAAAGCGACGGCCAAGTCTGCAATGGACGTATCTTCCGTTTCACCGGAACGGTGAGATACGATAGCCCGGTAACCGGAACGGTGGGCCAATTTAATGGCTTCCAGCGTTTCCGAAACGGAGCCGATCTGGTTCAATTTAATGAGAATAGCGTTGCCGCTGCCCTGAGCAATACCCTTGGCCAGGCGTTCCGTATTGGTAACGAATAAGTCGTCACCGACGAGCTGTACGCGCTGTCCCAAAGCCTCGGTCAGTTTAGCCCAGCCTTCCCAATCTTCTTCATCAAGACCATCTTCGATGGAGTAGATCGGATATGCATCGGACAGCTTCTTCCAATGAGCGATTAATTCATCCGTCGTAAAGGTCTGACCGCTCTTGGGCAGATGGTACTGGCCCTGTTTTTCGCCTTTCCATTCGCTGGCAGCTGCATCAATAGCCAATACGAAATCCGTACCCGGTTTGTAGCCGGCTTCTTCGATAGCTTTCAGGATGTACTGAATAGCTTCTTCATCGCTGGCGAGATTCGGAGCAAAACCGCCTTCGTCACCGACGGAAGTAGCCAGGCCTTTGCTCTTCAAGAGGGCTGCCAGTGCATGGTAGACTTCAGCGCACCAACGGAGGCCTTCATGGAAGGAAGGAGCGCCGGCCGGCATGATCATAAATTCCTGAACGTCAACCGTGTTGGCAGCATGAGCACCGCCATTTAAGATGTTCATCATCGGTACGGGCAGGTAATTGCCGTTAACGCCGCCTAAGAAACGATGCAGGGGGATATCCAACGAAGCGGCAGCCGCTCTGGCAGTAGCCAAGGATACGGCCAAAATCGCATTGGCACCTAAGCGGGATTTATCCGGCGTGCCGTCAGCATCGATCATCAATTTATCAATGCCATAGGTATCAAAAGGATCCTGTCCTTTCAATACATCCTGCAATACCGTGTTGATGTTTTCAACGGCTTTGGTTACCCCTTTGCCGCCATAACGGCCCTTATCGCCGTCTCGAAGTTCAAGAGCTTCAAACTGGCCTGTCGATGCGCCGCTGGGAGCTGCGCTGCGGCCTACTGTGCCGTCAGACAAAATAACGTCAGCCTGTACGGTGGGGTTACCGCGAGAGTCCAAAATTTCACGACCAACAACTGCTTCAATACGAATGTTCTTCATTATTCAAAGCCCTCCTCTATATACATAAAAAATTAAGTAAATTCTATAGTGCTATTTAATTTGGTTATATTATACTATAGATGTCATGATTTTGCATAGTACTTTTTGAGAATCTTTATTATTATAAAATCAATACCGATGAAGTCTCGTTTAAAATAGAGGGAAATATGCATAAAAAAAGAGCACCGGCATTTGCCGGTGCTTCTTTCATCTTAACGGTGACAGATAGATTTTTCGACAAGATTGACGCGAAAACTTTCGGCGTTTACAGGTTTAGCTCTTATGTCGCGGACGGAAGCATCAGGATGGAAGATGACAGCATCAATAGGTTCAAAACAAAAATGGTAGCTTGGCAGCTGTATAAACATGTGTTTCTTAATGATTCTGTAATTCTGCGTAATTTTATCTTAAGGAATGGTTGGTAGTTCTGACGGCGGCTGTACGGGATTTTAAAAGGCGACACATAGATCTGACAGCGGCAGTCTCGTCGTCTTCGACATCCGTTGTAATTTTTATTTTATTTCATTTTTCATATAATAAAAGAAGCACTAGCAAATGCTAGTGCTTCTTCGCTTAATCAGCGGCTTCCTATC
>NZ_LUGJ01000006.1:0-40672 GCF_001682955.1 Megasphaera sp. DISK 18 | reverse complement strand
AGAGACATATCTATATACTCCTTTCAGTTCTTCGTGGTGGTTGAGCTAACTGGCAGTGTTGGATATGTCTTATTTTATATAAAACAAGGGGTCTTGTGAACAGGAGTGTCCACAAGACCCCAACATTTATTATAGAACCTCTTTTTATTCATAGCGCAAGGCTTCGATCGGATCGAGTTTGGCAGCTTTTCGCGCCGGATAGATGCCGAAGAAGAGGCCGATGCCGACGGAGAAGCTGAAGGAAATAATAATCGGTGCGGCCGTAATGACCGTCTCAAAGAGGCCCGACTCGGCAATGGCTAAGGCGATGCCGACGCCGCAGGCGACGCCCAAGAGGCCGCCGATGACGCCGATGACGACGGACTCGATGAGAAACTGCATCATGATGTTCTGGAAGGTAGCTCCCAGGGCTTTGCGAATGCCGATTTCACGGGTTCGTTCGGTAACAGATACCATCATGATGTTCATGATGCCGATCCCGCCGACGACGAGGGAGATGGCGGCGATACTGCCTAAGAACAGGGTCAGCATGGTCGTCGTCTGGGTCATCGTTTCCATGAGGCTGGTCAGGTTGCGGACGTTGAAGTCATCTTCCTTGCCGTTGGTGATGTGATGACGCTGGCGAAGGAGGGCTTCGACTTCCGATTGGACCTGTTCGATTTTATCGGCACTGGAGACCTGGATGTTGATGGATTTGATGTAGGTAATGCCCAGCAATCGTTCTTGGGCCGTCGTCAAGGGTACGATGACCATGTCGTCCTGGTCTTGGCCGACGGAAGACTGGCCCTTGCTTTCGAGGACGCCGATGACTTTGTACGGCTGGTTGTTGATGCGGATCGTCTTGCCGACAGGATTGGTTTCATCAAAGAGGTTGGTAGCGACTGTCGTACCGATGACGGCGACGCGGTTTCGCGAGTTTAAGTCAGATTGGGTGATGAAGGATCCCGACTGGACGGTAAGCGAACGGATATGAAGGTATTCCGGCGTAACGCCGTAGACCGACGTATTCCAGTTCTGGTTGCCGTTGACGACTTGGTATGAGCTGTTGACCGTCGGCGACACGTAGTCGATGTTCTTAATCTGTTTCTTGATGGCTACGGCATCGTCGTATTTCAACTTTTTATTGGAGCCGGCTGCCGAGCGGACGCCGCCGCTGTTGGCTGAGCCCGGCATGACGATGAGCATGTTACTGCCGAGGCTGGCAATGGAGTTGGTGACGTTTTGGCGGACGCCCATGCCGATGGAAATCATGGCGATGACGGCGCCGACACCGATGATGATGCCCAGCATGGTCAGTATGGAACGCAGCTTGTTTGATAAGAGCGCCGTAATGGCAATTTGGACGCTTTCACTAAATAACATCCATGACGACCCCCTTTCCGGCATCTTTGGTAATCTTACCGTCTGACAAGAGGAGCTGACGGGTCGCACAAGCGGCGATTTCCGGTTCGTGGGTGACTAAGATGATCGTCTTGTGGTCTTCGTGGAGCTCTTCAAAGAGGCGCATGATATCTTTGGTCGACTTCGTATCGAGGTTGCCCGTCGGTTCGTCGGCCATGATGATGTGCGGGTTGTTGACCAAGGCTCTGGCGATGGCCACACGCTGGCGCTGGCCGCCGGAGAGTTCATTCGGCTTGTGATGGGCCCACGTTTCAAGGCCGACGGATTTCAGTTTATCCATGGCCCGTTCGGTCCGCTCTTTGCGGCCGACACCGGCATAGACCAGGGGCAGGGCGACGTTGTCGAGGGCTGTAATTCGCGACAGGAGGTTGAAGTTCTGGAAGACGAAGCCGATGTGCTGGTTGCGGACGACGGCGAGTTCATCGTCGTTGAGGTGGGCAACTTCCTTTCCTCCCAGCTGATACGAGCCGGCTGTCGGCCTGTCGAGGCAGCCGAGGATGTTCATCAGAGTCGACTTCCCCGAGCCGGAAGGCCCCATGAGGGCGGCAAATTCCCCTTCTTCAATGTTGAGGGTAATGCCGGCTAAGGCGGCGAAGTCTTCCCCTCCGATATGGTATATTTTTTGGATACCTTGGAGTTCAATGATGGGATTCATAGCCAAGACCTCCCTTACATGGGCGGCGGCCCTTGACGGCTGCTGCTCTTCGAGGAAGATGAAGAAGACTTGCTGGCCGTGTAGGAAATGGAAACCTTATCGCCCTCGGTGAGCCCTGACAGGATTTCGACGTAGTCACTGCTGTAGATGCCCGTCTTGACCGGAACCTGTTCGGTCGTGCCGTCATCCTTGACGCGAAGGACGTAAGAGCCGGAATCATTGGTCTTCAAAGCGGCGATGGGGACGACCAGGGCATCTTGTTTTTCCGATGTCGTAATGTCGACGCGGGCCGTCATGCCCAGTTTCAAGACGTCGTCAGGATCACTGACGTCGAGGGTGACGTAATAGTAGATGACGCTGGCCGAAGAGCTGGAGGAACTCGACGAGGACGAAGACGACGAGCTGTTCGTATCCCAGGTGTTGCTGGTATCAGTCTTAGAAATCTTCGAGACGCGGGCCGTAAAGGTGCGGTCTGTATAGGCGTCGACCGTAAAGGTCGCTTCCTGTCCTACTTGGACTTTTCCGATATCCGTTTCGTCGACTTGGGCTAAGATCTGTTTGCTTGACGTATCGGCAATGCGCATGATGACCGTCGGGTTGCTGTTGCCCTGAACGGCCATGGTACCGACCGTCTTCGGTTCGCCGACGACGACGCCGTCCATGGGGGCCGTAATGACCGTTTCGGCTACGTCTGATTCAGCTTCTGACAAGGTACTGAGGGCCGTATCGTAGTTAAACTTGGCCGTGTCCAGATCCTGTTTTGTTCCGGCGCCGAGCTCATACAGCTTTTCAGCTCGTTCATATTCCACCTTGGTATTGGTGACCTTGTACTGAGCCTGGTCGCGCTGGGCTTCATAATCTTTACCGTCTAAGATGGCGACGGTTTGACCGGCCGTGACCGAGTCATTTTCCTTGACCAAGACCTGGCTGATACGGGCCGTGATCTTCGGCGATACTTCGACGGAATCGACGGGACTGATGGTCCCCGTGGCCGATACGGTCGACTTCAGATCTTTACGGACGACTTCAGCCGTTTCAACGGCAGAGGCTTGTTTTGCCTGCTGCTGACCTTGGTAGTAGGTATACCCGTCAAAAGCAAGGGCGGCGATGACGACAGCGGCAATGGCGATTTTCAGGCGCTTGTCTATTCTCATGATATCACTCCAAACGTATAATACTTGAAATTTGCTGCCAATAGTAATTTTTAGTTTATAATCAGTACCAGTATAGCATGGTACTGGTTGAAGGATAAAGAAAAAGCGCGCAGTTATCGTAAAGTGAGTTAAAACTGTGATAAATCTTCGCTTCTCCATAGGGTTTTTCGAAAGAATGTGGTATACTGAGATAGGTTATTATTTATAACAGTATTTATAATAGAAAGGTTTGATACTATATGGTAAATGAACGAAAGACCTCAGCCTTTTCCAACGGCTTGCTGTGGTTTGGCGCAGGGATTTCCATTGCAGAAATCTTGACCGGCATGCTCTTGGCCCCCTTAGGCTTTGCCCGGGCCTTGGAAGCGATTATCCTCGGTCATATCATAGGCGGCATCATCATGTACCTGGCCGGCCTCATCGGCGGCCGGACGGGAGGCAGTGCCATGGAAACGGTGCGCATCTCCTTTGGTACGCAAGGTGCCAAGCTCTTCGCCGGTTTGAACGTCATCCAGCTTGTCGGCTGGACGGCCGTCATGGTAGGCAGTGCAGCTTTGGCTGCCAACACCATCGCAGCCATCGGCATGTCCTGGTGGAGTATCATTATCGGTGCTTTCATCGCCTTGTGGATTATCCTGGGCCTCAAGAATCTCAGCAAGGTCAATGTCGTCGTCATGGCAGCTTTGTTTATTTTGACGATTATGCTCAGTATGGTCGTTTTCCAAAACGGTACGCCAACCGTTCCGGCCGGTGAACTTACCTTCGGCGGTGCCGTCGAACTGGCCGTCGCCATGCCCTTGTCGTGGCTTCCGATTATTTCAGACTATACGCGGACGGCTAAGAAGCCGGTCTTGGCAACAGCCGCCAGCTGCGGTGCTTACTTCGTGGCTAGTTCCTGGATGTTCATCATCGGCATGGGCGCGGCTCTCTTTACGGGACAGGACGATATTGCCGCCATCATGCTCCAGGCCGGGATGGGAATCGCCGGTATTCTCGTCGTCTTACTGTCGACGGTTACGACGACTTTCCTCGATGCCTTTTCTGCCGGCGTCAGCTTCCAGAGCTTAGCTCCCAAGGCCTCCGATAAGATCATGGCTCTTGCCGCGACGGTTCTCGGTGTTGTCCTGGCTGTGTTTGCAGCTCCTGAACAATTCCAAGATTTCCTTTACCTCATCGGCTCGGTCTTTGCACCGATGACGGCCATCCTCTTGGCAGATTTCTTTATTTTAAAGAGAGACCATACGGCAGAAAGTGTCAATTGGCTTAACATCGTTTTATGGCTCCTCGGCGTCATCTTGTACCGTTACTTGCTCAGCGTCGACACGCCGGTCGGTATTACCGTTCCCGTCGTCGTCATCATCATGATTCTCAGCACGATCATCCATAAGGTTGTCAAAGTCTGAGTATGAATCCCTTTAGCGAATAGTTAGGTTGCCGAATTAATCTGGCGATTCGGTTGACGCAGAAGGGAGAAACGTGTAAACTTATAATCAACAACTGATAATTGTTATTGAAGTCTTTTAAAGGAGGCTTTCATTATGAATAAAGGATACACGTTCGACGATATGATTAATACCATGATGCCCTTGCCCTTTGACGGCTCGGCAAATGGTGAAGGAATTTACTGCCGCGGTCAGGCCCTCGTCGCTTCGATGAGCGAACAGAAACAGGCCGTCCGTCAGGAAAAAGAAAAACACGGCTTTACTCTTAAGGGAATTTTCTCCCGTTACTGCATCGACTAACATCTCTCCATAATCTCATAAAAAGGTTTGTGTGACTTAAAAGCAGCTCCGTTTGGGGCTGTTTTTTTTTAGGGGCCTTTGGATGAATGACGCCTCCTTTTTTGGGATAATAAATATAATTGAGGGAGGCTGCCTTCATTGGCTAATTCGATGTGCCGGCGCTTCCGGAAACGGAAGACAACTTCAGGTACGTTTTTGTCGATGGGACGATACTGAAACTCGTCTCTGATGAGGCAGTTATCGTCGGAGTCATCCGCTATCGGTATGATGGGAGTATCGTCGACGCGGGCCGATACATCCTGATCACCGCTGGCGGGGACTGACGGCGAAGCTAATAGCCGTCGTAGATTCAGTCTGTGTGGAAGGATAAGAGCCTATATACGTGTACTAAAAGCGGGCCCCTATCAGGTTCTACGAAAAATGGGATATCACAGCCGGTTCGGGGGAGGTTACAGCGAAGATGGACCTGTCTCTTGTTTATATATGAAAAAAAAAGTAAGGTCCGGACAACAGAAAAAGAGCAGCTGCACCGTTTGTGGTGCGGCTGCTCTTTTGGCATTACTGTGCTTTGTTGTTACTGTCTTCCTGCTGTCTTCGTGCTTCTTCCGACGGCTGTCGCGATGTTTCTTCACTTCGGGACTCTGCTTTTTCGTCGGTCTTTTCTTTATCGTCGGAGTCTTTCTTTTCTGTATCCGACGCTTTTTTTGCGTCGTCTGTGACGCGGGCGCTGTTATTGGAGAGGGCTGCCCGGGCGCGAATCCGTTCCATACCTGCCGGAACGGAAAATTCCCGGTCTTGTTCGTCTGATGCAGCAGACGACATGTAGTCTTTCCAGATTTCAGCCGGAATGGTGCCGCCGTAGACTTCGCCAAGGCTGTGTGAACCCGTATCGTCACCGATCCAAACGGCCGTTACGATATCCGGTGTATAGCCGACGAACCAGGCGTCTTTATTGTCGTCTGTCGTACCGGTCTTGCCGGCGGCCGGGCGTCCGAGCGATGCGGCGGTACCGGTGCCGTAGTCGATAACGCCTTCTAACATGACGGTCATTTCATAGGCTTCTTTTTCGGACATGACGCGAGTCTTGTTTTCCTCTTTTTCGAGGGTTGATTCATCTTCAAGGACGTTGCCGTTGCGGTCGAGAATTTTGATGATGGCCGTCGGTTTGACGTGAACGCCCTTATTGGCAAAGGTGCCGTAAGCACTGGCCATTTCAAGGGGCGTGACGCCTCGGGTCAGACCGCCGAGAGCCATGGCCAGGTTGTCATCCTTATCGTCGAGGGTGGTGATGCCCATTTTTTTTGCGTTGGCAATGATGTTGCTGAGGCCGACACGATCGGCGAGCTGGACGGCAATCGTATTGACCGAGTTTGCTAAGGCGACGCTTAACGGCATCGAACCGCGGTAGGAGCCGCTGGCATTTCTCGGGCTCCAACTGCCGTAGGTAAGGGGTTTATCTTCCATCGTCGTATCGGGCGTCATATCATGCTGCAGGGCTGTGAGATAGACGAAGGGCTTAAAGGCGGAACCAGGCTGGCGGACGGCTTGGCTGGCGCGGTTGAAGCTGTCTTGACCGCGGCCGCCGACCATAGCCAGGATGTAGCCGGTCTTGGGATCGATGGAGACAATGGCGCCTTGCGGTTGAGTCAGACCATTTTCATCGGTATAGTTGTCCGGCAGGTTGTGAAGGGCCTGGACAGCGGCATGCTGCTTGTCGACGTCGAGAGTCGTGTAAATCTTCAAACCTTCTTTGTAGAGAGCGTCGTCACCGTATTTTTGAGCAACTTGCTGGGATACGTAATCGATGAAGGATGCATTTTCATCGCTTTCTTGAGCCTGGTGGTTCTTCGAAAGGTCGAGATCCTGGTTCTTGGCCTGTTCGGCTTCCGAGGCGGAGATGTAGCCATACTTGACCATCTGGTCGAGGACGACGTTGGTCCGTTGTTTAGCTTCATTCAGGTTATTGAAAGGAGAGTAGTAGTTCGGGCTCTTGGGAAGGCCGGCCAAGAGGGCACACTGGGTCAGGGTCAATTCACTGACGTCTTTATTAAAGTATGTCTTGGCAGCCGTCTGGATTCCGTAGGCGCCTTGGCCGAAGTAAATCTGGTTCATGTACATTTCGAGGATTTCTTTTTTACTGTACTTCTGTTCGATTTCTAAGGCCAGCATGGCTTCCTGAATCTTTCGCTTCATCGTCTGTTCCTGAGACAGGAAGGCATTTTTTGCGAGCTGCTGCGTAATCGTACTGCCGCCCTGGGCGATACCGCGGTTGGTCAGGTTGGTGAACAAGGCGCGGACGATGCCGATGGGATCGATGCCGATGTGCTGATAAAAACGGTTGTCTTCGGCTGCGATAAAGGCGTTCTGCAGATTTTGCGGAACCTTGTTGATATCGATAGGAAGCCGGTTCTGATCGGAATGAAGGGTTGTGATCAGCCGCCCGTGGGCATCGAAGACCTGGGACGATACGGCAGGCCGCATGCTATTGCTTACCGTCGGCAAGCTTTGATAAGCAGCAAAAATATAGCCAAACCCTAAGCCGGCAAAAACGACAAGGCATAAGGCGATAAAAAGGCGGATGCGGCGGAATGGACCGGCCTCTTTGGCTTTTTTTGCTCTGCGTCTGGGTGTATACATTTTTTCCTCCTACATGACGTTTGTACTCATTATAAGGTTATTATATATAAATTGAAATATTACTAGCTTCTTATTATACCACAATCGGCTTTATTATCCTATATATATGGAAGAGGTTGAGAAACTTTAAAGTAACCCCTGTTTTTAAAACGTTTTACGCTACACTGAATATGAAATATTTTTATATATAGTATACTCTTGTAAAGAGAGTATCATGTCTTTTTGAAAAAACTATTGACATTGTGATATTATTAGCGTACTATAAACGTATGAAAAAGACAATTTAGCATATACGGTTTAATGAACCGGCAGGAGGTAAAGAAGATGGCAATGGATAGAGAAAAGGCGTATGTATTATGGTTTGATGAATTGCGTAGAGCTGACGTAGCTCTCGTAGGCGGCAAATCGTCGTCTCTCGGTGAATTGACGTCCCAGACGGACGTTCCCGTTCCTTATGGTTTTGCAACGACGGCTGCCGGATACCGTCATTTTATGCATGAAACGGGCATGGATGTGAAGATTCCGGAATTATTAAAAGGGTTGACCGACGTGGAAGATGCCGTTCAGCTTCGCGATGTGACGGCAAAAATCCGTCAGGCTATCTGTGATGCTCAGATGCCGGCCGACTTAGCGGAAGAAATTCGCAAGAGCTATGAAGAATTAGGGAAGAAAGTCGGCGAAGCGCAGCCTTTTGTTGCCGTCCGCTCCAGTGCTACGGCGGAAGACTTGCCCGATGCCAGCTTTGCCGGTCAGCAGGACACGTACCTCAATGTCCAGGGGGCCGATATGGTCATCCAGAAAGTAAAGGAATGCTATGCTTCGACCTTTACCGACCGAGCCACTTATTACCGCACGAAACAGGGTTTTGACCATCTGTCCGTTGCTTTGAGTGCGGCTGTCCAGATGATGGTGTTCTCCAAATCGGCCGGTGTCATGTTCACCGTAGATTTGGTTACCGGTGACGATACGACGATTACCATTGAAGGGGCCTGGGGCCTTGGCGAATACGTCGTCCAAGGGACGGTTACGCCGGATAACTTCAAGATTCGCAAGGAGGATCTGTCTATCGTGTCGCGAATGGTCAATACGAAACCTGTTGAATTAGTCCGTAAGCCCGGCGGCGACTGTGAAGAACGCCTCGTTCCGCCGGAACTGCAGAAACAGCAGGTCATTACGGATGAACAGATTCGAGAACTGGCTCAATATGCTAAGAAGATTGAAAAACACTACGGCTGCTACATGGATATGGAATGGGGCGTCGATGAACGGACCAATAAGGTATGGCTCCTTCAGGCTCGTCCGGAAACGGTTTGGTCGAAGAAGAATAAAGAAAAGGCCGAAACGGCTGCGGCACCTGCTGCAGTGACGACAGACCGCAAGGTCATCGTAAAAGGCCTTCCGGCAAGTCCGGGCAGTGCTGCCGGCAAAGCTCACGTCATCCTCGATCCGTCGAAGATTGCGGAATTCAAAGACGGAGAAATCCTGGTTACGACCATGACCGCCCCCGATTGGGTTCCGGCTATGAAGAAAGCCAAAGCTATCGTCACCGATGCCGGCGGTATGACCTGCCATGCTTCCATCGTCAGCCGCGAATTGGGCATTCCTTGTATCGTTGGGACCAAGAGCCGCAGCGTCGAATCGACAACGGCCATTCCCGACGGAGCTGAAATCACTGTCGACGCTACCAATGGCATTGTCTATGAAGGCGTCGTCGCCGACTTGATCAAACCGCAAGGTTCAGAAGCTGCCGGTGGTGCTTCCGGTACGACTGTCGTCGCTGCCGAATCGGTACCGGTTACGGGCACTAAGATTTATATGAATCTCGGCAATCCTGACCTGGCTGAAAAATACGGCGCTCTTCCTTGTGACGGCATCGGCCTCATGCGTGAAGAATTTATTTGGACGACCTTCATTCATGAACATCCCTTATATCTCATCGAAACGGGCCGTCCGGACCACGTCGTCGACCAATTGTCCGAAGGGATCCGCAAAGTCTGCCAGGCCTTGGCTCCGCGTCCGGTAACCCTGCGCCTGAGTGACTTTAAATCGAGTGAATACCGCAACCTTAAAGGCGGCGATAAATATGAACCGGAAGAAAGCAGCGCTCTCCTCGGCTGGCGCGGTGCATCCCGCTACTACGATCCTAAATACGTAGAAGCCTTTAAACTTGAACTGCAGGCCGTTCGTAAAGTCCGTGAAGAATATGGCTTCAAGAACCTCAACGTCATGATTCCCTTCTGCCGCCGTGTCGATGAAATGCAGAAAGTTGTCGACCTCATGGCACAGGAAGGCCTCCATCGCGGTCCGGACTTTAAAGTATGGCTTATGGCTGAAATTCCGTCGAACATCATCTTAGCTGACCAGTTCAATCAGTTCGTCGATGGCTATTCCATCGGTTCTAATGACTTAACGATGCTGGTCATGGGTTGTGACCGCGACAATGATACCGTAGCGCCTCTCTTTGATGAACGGAATTTGGCCGTCAAACGAGCTATCCGCCATCTCATCGAAGTGGCCCATAAGGACGGTAAGACCGTTTCTATCTGCGGTCAGGCACCGAGCGTTTATCCTGATTTTGCAGAATTCTTGGTCAAGAGCGGCATTGACTCCATTTCCGTCAATCCCGATGCCGTCATCTCGACGCGTAAGCATATTGCCCAGGTCGAACAGCGAATCCTCCTCGATTCCTTGACCGGAAGAGGCCGTGTTGACACAGAAGATTATACGTGGTAATCGTCCCGTGACGAAGTGAGCCGAAGAAAGGCGGTCCAACGAAATGATTGGACCGCCTTTTTCGGGTAGGACTATTCGATATGATGTGACTATAAATAATGTATACTTTATATCGCGGATTATCCCTATATATGATATGATAGTAAGCGAATGAGAGTGCTATTGGTACATAGGAGGTGAAAAGACGCTATGTTATCGGAACGTCAGGAAAAAATTTTACAGATTGTAAAGGAAAACAGTCCGATTACAGGCCAGCATATTGCCAATCGCCTTCATGTGACACGGGCGGCCCTGCGCTCAGACCTGGCCATTTTGACGATGCTGGGACTGATTGATGCGCGTCCGAAGTTAGGCTACTTTTTTACAGGCAATAAGGAAAAAGACCTGCTTTCGCGGGCCATTACGGATATTACCATCGATTCCTGCCTGTCTCAGCCGGTCATCGTCGGCGAGCATACGAGCGCTTATGACGCTATTATCGCCATGTTTACAGAAGATGTGGGGACGGTGTTCGTCGGGACCGACAATATCCTGGCCGGCGTCGTATCGCGAAAGGATTTGTTGAAGACGGCTATGGGCAGCAATGATTTGAGGACGCTGCCGGTGAGGATGGTCATGACGCCGGTGAGCAAGGTGATCTATGTACAGCCTGATGAAAAGGCTATCGTCGCCGCCCAGCGTTTAAATGAATATGAAATCGACTGTCTGCCTGTGGTCAACGTTATCACCAGTGATGAAGATGATAAAAAAGAACTGCAGGTCATCGGAAGAATTTCAAAGACCAATATTAACCGCCTGTTTGTAGAATGTGGGTTAGGGAGGAGATAATCTTGGAAAAGCCGATTATTTACGCTTGCTCCGACTCCCTGGGTGAGACGGCAGAACGCGTCGCCCGGGCAGCGGCAAGCCAATACGACAAACAAGAATTTAATATTATCCGTGTACCGTATATACGCTCGGACCAGCAGATCGAAGAATTGGTCCGCAAGGCAGAAGCCGATAAGGCCATGATTTGCTATACCATCATTTCTCCGGCTTTGCGGCGCAAATTGAAGGACCTTACGGCCGATACGGACGTCACCGTCGTCGACATCATCGGGCCTATGCTGTCCGGTGTCGGCACATTGACCGATACAGAACCGACGTTGAAGGCCGGGATGATTCATCAGCTCGACGAAGAATACTTTAAGCGTGTCGAAGCTATTGAATTTGCCGTAAAATACGATGACGGCAAGAATCCCATGGGCTTTTTGAAGGCCGATATCGTCATTGTCGGGGTATCGCGGACCTCGAAGACGCCCTTGTCCATGTATTTGGCACACAAACGGGTCAAGGCAGCTAACCTTCCTCTCGTACCGGAAGTCAACCTGCCGCCTGAATTGTTCCAGATCCCGGCCCGTAAAATCGTCGGCCTGATTATCGATCCCTTTAAACTGAACTTCATTCGTTCGGAACGGCTGCGCAGTATGGGGCTCGATGCCAATGCCAGCTATGCCAATATCGAGCGGATCAACGAAGAATTAGAATATGCCAGAGGTGTTATGCGGCGCCTCCATTGCCCGATCATCGACGTGTCGTCGAAAGCTATCGAAGAAACGGCTAATTTAGTCATGGAAATCGTTAAACGAAATAAGGAACTATACCCTGATGAGGGATAAGCCCTTCCGGGGAAAATAAAAAAGGATTCGGTCTGAGGACCAATCCTTTTTGTTTTTACTCGTCTGGAGGACTCGATTCCTTGTGATGAAGGGCGGCGTTTTCGGTATCTTTTTGACATTAAAAAAGCGCTGCCTTCGTAGGCAACGCTTTTTCGATAGTCATTAAACATCACGCTGGACTTTGCCGGAACGAAGGCAACGAGTGCAGACGTTAACTCGTTTAATTTCGCCGTCGACGATAGCGCGGACTCGCTGGATATTCGGTTTCCAGGTTTTTTTCGTTTTTACATGGGAATGGCTGACATTCATGCCGCTCATTGTTCCTTTACCACATACTTCGCAAAAGTTTGCCATTAGTTACACCTCCCTGCACCATCACAGTACAACGTATAAATCTTATCATAAATCATAGGGCAACGCAAGTTTTATTTATAAAAAGCCTACAAAATATGATACAATAAATGAAAGTTCTTGACAAGGAGTTTTTTTATGGAATTTTCTATTCGTGATATTAAAGGCATCGGACCGCGTAAGGAAGCGCTTTTTGCCCGGCTGCATCTTACGACGGTGACCGATCTCCTGCAGTATTTTCCCCGCGATTATGAAGATCGCAGCCACGTTTGGCCAATCGGCCAGGCGCCGTGCGGTACCGGGGAAGCCGTCTTGTTATGCGGTACCGTGGCTTCCGTTCAGGAGGCACGTCCGAGACGGGGACTGTCGCTGTTGAAAGTTGCCCTCAGCGACGGAACCGGGGCTGTCGAGTTGGTTTGGTTCAACCAGGCCTTCAAGAAACGGCTGTTTAAGGTCGGCATGACTCTGACCGCCTTTGGGAAATTAGAATGGGCCTACGGCCGGAGACAGATGAATTCGCCCGATACGGAAGAAGGAAGGGTGGAAGGCTCCGGGTTTGTCCCCGTATATGGCCTGACGGACGGTTTGCGGCAGCAGGATGTGAGAAAAGCCGTCCGCGGGGCCCTTGATATAGCGGCGGTTCATTTGGACATCCTACCCGGTTGGGAGGCAGGGCGCCATTCGGATTTTTCACAGATGCCGTCCCTGGCAGCCTATGAAACGATCCATTTTCCGCCCTCTATGGAGGCAAAAGAAGGGGCTCGCCGCCAACTGGCCTTTGAAGAACTCTTCGATATGCAGCTCGGCCTCTTATTACGTCGTCACCGTGAAGGGAAGCGGCAGGGCATCAAATGCGGCCCCAACGGCCGTCTGCTCCGCGCTTTCTATGAGCACCTGCCTTTTAGGCTGACCAAAGGACAGACGAGGGCCTTTTTAGATATCCAAAATGATATGGAAAGTGAAGTGGCCATGCAGCGCCTTGTCCAAGGGGATGTCGGATCGGGGAAAACCGTCGTCGCAGCCCTGGCCCTGGCCAAAATCGTCGAAAACGGCTACCAAGGGGCGCTCATGGCGCCGACGGGGATTTTGGCGGCTCAGCATTATGAAGAATTTCTCCGGTTATTTGACAGCCTCGATGTCAGCATCGCCCTTTTAACCGGCCGGACGACGGCTAAAGAGCGGCAGCAGCTCTTAGAAGACCTTCAAGAAGGTACGATTGATATCCTCATCGGAACTCATGCCTTGATCCAGGAAGATGTCGTCTTTCGCAGCCTGGGATTGGTCGTCACTGATGAACAGCATCGCTTCGGCGTTCGTCAACGGTCGGCCCTGGCCCGGAAAGGGCAGGAGCCCCATGCTTTATTCATGACGGCAACGCCCATTCCCCGGACCCTCACGTTGTCGCTGTACGGCGATCTCGACGTGTCGTCCATCCGCGAACTGCCGCCGGGACGAAAGACGGTTAAGACCTACGCTGTCGGTGAAGCCTTGCGCCGGCGGGTCTATACCTTCATGGACAAGCTCATGGAAGCCGGCCAGCAGTGCTACGTCGTCTGTCCCTTGGTAGAGGCCTCGGAGTCCGTCGACCTTCAGGCCGCGACCGACCTTTACGAAGAGCTGCGTCATAAATTCTTTAAGAACCGCACGTGCGGCCTCGTTCATGGCCGCATGGCCGGAAAAGAAAAGGAGGCCGTCATGGAGGCCTTTCAAAAGGGAGATATCGACCTCTTGGTAGCGACGAGCGTCATCGAAGTCGGCGTCAACGTTCCCAATGCGACCGTCATGTTCATCGACGGTGCTGAGCGCTTCGGCCTGGCCCAGCTCCATCAGCTTCGCGGCCGTGTCGGACGCGGTGATTTGCAGGCTTACTGCATCCTTATGGCCAAGGGCGGCAGTGACGAGACGAAACAGCGGCTCAAATGGATGGAAACGATTCACGACGGCTTTACCCTGGCTGAAAAGGATTTACTTCTTCGCGGCTCGGGACAGCTTTTTGGCTATCTTCAGCACGGTCTGCCCGACTTAAAGGCTGCCGACATCATAAACGATATAATTATCTTGGAAGCGGCCCGCGATGAAGCACGGCAGTGGTGGCAGACCTCGGGAAATCCGGAGGTCGCAGAAGAAGCGCTGAAGCGGCGTTTTGGCAAGTCCTTTGCCGGACTTTTGAACAACTGACGAGAAAATTGCTCTAAAATTATGTACAGAACAGGTGATTTCAGTTATAATAAGGGATAAGCTATTTAAGGGGATTTACCCCTTTTATTTCTTATATTTTTCAAAACAGAGGTGCAAATATGAGATCTGATAAATTTGGTATGAGAGGTTTGACATTTGATGACGTTCTCTTGGTTCCGGCTAAGTCTGACGTACTTCCGAAAGAAGTGGACGTATCAACGAACCTGACCCGCGATATCAAACTGAATATTCCTATTATGAGTTCTGGTATGGATACGGTAACGGAAGCCCCTATGGCTATTGCCGTTGCCCGCGAAGGCGGCATTGGCGTTATTCATAAGAATATGTCCATTGCAGCTCAGGCCCGTGAAGTCGACAAGGTAAAACGGTCGGAACACGGCATCATCATCGATCCCATTTTCCTTCACCCGGATAATCTCTTGGCCGATGCCAATGAATTGATGGGGAAATATCGCATCTCCGGTGTACCTATTACGGTCGACGGCAAACTCGTCGGGATCATTACCAACCGTGATATGCGTTTTGAAGAAGACATGAGCCGCCGTATCGGTGACATCATGACGCAGGAAAATCTGATTACGGCTCCGGTCGGCACGTCGCTGGCAGAAGCGAAAGAAATTCTCCGCAAGCACCGCATTGAAAAATTACCCCTCGTCGATAAAGAAGGCAACCTGCAGGGGTTGATTACGATTAAGGATATTGAAAAAGCTACGAAATATCCGAATTCGGCGAAAGACGGCAACGGCCGCCTCTTGGTCGCAGCCGCTGTCGGCGTCACCCATGACATGACCGACCGCCTCGATGCTCTCGTCGCTGCCAAAGTTGACGTCGTCGTCATCGATACGGCACACGGCCATTCCTTGGGCGTACTCAATACGTTGAAAGAAATCAAAAAGCTCTATCCGCACCTTCCGGTCATTGCCGGCAACGTCGCTACCGGTGCGGCTACGGAAGCCCTCATTGAATGTGGCGTCGACGCCGTTAAAGTCGGTATCGGACCGGGCTCCATCTGCACGACCCGTATCGTCGCTGGTATCGGCGTACCGCAGATTACGGCCGTTCACGAATGTGCAAAGGTGGCACAGCGCTATGGCATTCCTATCATTGCCGACGGCGGCATCAAATACTCCGGTGATATGGCTAAGGCCATTGCAGCCGGCGGCAACGTCGTCATGATGGGCAACCTCCTTGCCGGTACAGAAGAAAGCCCGGGCGAAACGGTTATTTACCAGGGCCGAAGCTACAAAGAATACCGCGGCATGGGTTCCCTGGCTGCCATGGAATCGGGCAGTAAAGACCGTTACTTCCAGGAAGATTCGAATTCGAAGAAGCTCGTTCCGGAAGGCATTGAAGGCCGTGTACCTTATAAAGGACCTGCTGCCGATACGATTTATCAGATGGTCGGCGGTCTTCGCGCATCCATGGGCTATTGCGGCTGCCACAACATCAAGGAAATGATTGAAAATACGCAGTTCATCCAGATTACCGCAGCCGGTCTTCGTGAAAGCCATCCCCATGATGTCAATATCACGAAAGAAGCTCCGAATTACAGCGTAAACTAAGCAGGGCGGAGGGATACGTTGACTAGTATAATCGATATCTTGTCCATTCCCATCGACAACGTCACCATGAAAGAAGCACAGGCACTGGCCTTCAAATGTATCGACGAAGGCCGTGCTGCTTCCATTGCGACGGCCAATGCGGAGATGGTCATGCGGGCCCAGTCCGATTCCGAACTGGCGCAGATCCTGCAGCAGGCCGACCTGGTAGTTCCCGATGGGGCCGGTGTCTTGTGGGCTGCAGAACAACAGGGCAAGAAATTTAAAGAACGCGTTACAGGTGTCGATTTGGCGTGCAGTCTGCTGCAAGAAGCAGCTGCACGCCAAACGGCTGTCTACCTCTTTGGAGGTGCTCCCGGCATTGCTGAACAGGCTGCAGTCAATATGCAGAAGCAGCTCGGGCCGCTCAATGTCGTCGGGACTCATTCGGGGTTCTTCTCCGATGATGAAGAAAAACAAATTATCGAAGATATCGGCAGCAAAGGGACTCGAATCCTTTTAGTCGCTCTCGGCGTGCCGAAGCAAGAGAAATGGATACACGAGCACTTGTATGAACTCGGACCCTGCGTCTGCATGGGTGTCGGCGGGACCTTTGACGTCTTAGCCGGCAAAGCAGCTCGAGCTCCGAAATGGATGCAGGAAAACCGCTTGGAATGGCTCTATCGTCTTCTTAAAGAGCCGACACGCTTTAAGCGCATGCTGGCCCTGCCGCGGTTTGTACTGGCTGTAAAGGGCAGCAAGCGAAGCCAATGAGTTGAGGTGATAAATTGAATAGTGATGTCTTAAACAAACCTTATATTGTAGAAGACGGCTACCCATTTATCATTGTGCCGCTTTTACTGGCCCTGGCGGCAGGCTGGTTCATCAATGCCTATGCGGCAGTCCTGCCGGCTTTGCTGGCCTTGTATTTTATGTATTTTTTCCGGAATCCCCGGCGCAGACCGCCGACGGATGACCGTTTATTAGTGTCGCCGGCTGACGGTACCGTTGTCGGTATCGAAGAGGTCGATGAAGACACCTATCTGAATCAAAGGTGTCGGAAAGTCATTATTTTCCTGTCTATTTTCGATGCCCACGTCAATCGGGCACCCCTTCCGGGAACGATTGACTTCCAGCAATATACGTGCGGTCGATTCCGTCCGGCCTATAAAGACGGTGTCGGTTATGAAAATGAACGCTATTCTATCGGTATTCATTCAACTCGTACGGACATTTTAGTCAATATTATTGCCGGTGTCCTGGCCCGGCGCATTGTCTCCTGGGTCACGTTAGGCGATGAATTACAGCACGGCCAGCTGTACGGTATGATAAAATTCGGGTCCTGTGCAGAAATCTATGTACGTGACAACGTTGAAATCACCGTCAAAAAAGGCGATAAAGTTCGCGGCGGTGAATCGGTGATAGGGAGGATTGTTTCATGAAGAAGATAATACCGTGTCTGTTCACCTCAGGCAATCTGAGTTTTGGCGTCCTGAGTATGATGATGACACTCCATGGGGAATACGTTTGGGCCGGGATCTGCATCCTCTTGGCTGTCGTCTGTGATGCCTGTGACGGCCGTTCGGCCCGAGCTCTTGGCGTGGCCGGTGAATTCGGCAAGGAACTGGATTCCCTGTCTGACGTCGTATCTTTTGGGGCTGCCTCGGCGTTCTTGATTTATATCTATTCTTTACAGTCCCTTGGCTGGGTCGGCGCGATTCCTGCTATTATTTACGCTGCTTTGGGCGGCATTCGCCTGGCGCGTTTTAATCTCAATACCGGCGTCGTCCACGGCTATTTTCAAGGCATGCCCATTCCGAACGGCGGCTGCCTCATTGCTACCTTCGTCATTTCCGGGGCTGTGCTTCCGGCTTGGCTGGTTGCGATTTTAGTCGTCCTCTTGGGGTATAATCTGGTCAGCCAGGTTCATCACCCCGACTTTAAAGGTGCCAGTCCCGATGTGCTCCATAAGTCGGCGCTGGCTATTGCTGTGATTATCGGTGCCTTAGTTCTGTACGTCGATTGGCACTTGGTTATTACCCTGCCATTCTTACTGTACATTATCTTCGGGTTAGTCAATACGGCCATGAACGTCGCAGCAGCTCGCTAAGTATTTAGGGAGAGTCGCATATGGAACATATTTTGGATATCGTTATGATACCCATACAAGTCATCATCGTTTTTTATTCACTATATTACTTTACGTTGGCCTGCTTCGGCTTGATGAAGCGGCGCGAGCACAGTACGGCAGCCCCCAAGCATACGTTCGCTGCCGTCATTTGTGCGCATAACGAAGAGCGCGTCATTTGGCAGCTCATCGACAATTTAAAACAGCTTAATTATCCGAAGGATATGTACGACATCTACGTCGTTGCCGACAACTGTACGGATAATACGGCGGATATTTGCCGGGATCACGGTGCTATCGTCAAAGTTCGGACCAATAAGGAAGAAGTCGGGAAGGGATACGCCTTGGACTGGATGTTTTCTCAAATGCTGGCTCAAGAAAAACAGTACGATGCCTTCGTCGTCTTTGATGCCGACAACTTAGTCCATCCGGAATTTTTGCGGGAAATGAACCATCACCTCTTGAAAGGGGAGAAGGTCATCCAAGGCTACATGGATTCTAAGAATCCGACCGATTCCTGGATTGCCGGAACTTTTTCCATTGCTTTTTGGCTGATTAACCACATGTGGCACCTGGCCAAGTACAATATCGGATTGTCGACGGCTTTAGGCGGTACGGGTATGTGCATTGCCACGGAAATTGTCCGCAAGTATGGCTGGGGCTGCGAATGCTTGACGGAAGACATGGAATTCTCCATGAAGGTCCTCCTCGAGGGCGTGCGCACCTGTTGGGCTCATGACGCGATCATTTATGACGAAAAGGTCGTTGGCTTCATGCAGTCCTGCCGTCAGCGAAAGCGCTGGGCTCAAGGGCAGTGTGACTGCGGCGAACGCTTTATTCCTAAGTTGTTTGCTCGGGGCATCAAGACCGGGAATATTCGTATGCTTGACGGCATCCTTACCTTGTCGCAGCCTTTCTTTATGATGGGCTCGACGGTGTACGCCCTGTTGGCTTGGCTTAATTCTTACTGGCCCTTTTATACCAATATTTTAAATACGATTGTACCTGTTCAAATCTGGTCGATTATTGGCGTCGGGCAGTATCTTATTCCTATTATCGTCTTACTGCAAATCAAGGTTCCTCGTAAATCTTGGCTGTATCTCATCATCTATCCGATTTTTATGTACAGCTGGATTCCCGTCAACTTCCTCGGGTTCAAGGATCGGCATAAGATGAAATGGAGTCACACCCTGCATACACGAGCACTGTCGTATGAAAGCGCAGCCTTGCTGCGGAAGGAAAATAAAAAGTAGGAGGCTTTATTATGCACATTTTGTTGACCAATGATGACGGTTTGAAGGCGTTGGGCCTGCAGACGTTAAAACGAGAACTTTCGGCCCATGACTGCCGGCTGACTGTCGTTGCGCCGAATGGCCAGCGCAGTGCTGCGTCCCATTCCATGACGATTAATAAGGCCCTTTACTGTCAGGAACTCCCCCGTGAAGAAGATGATATCCGGGAAATTGCCGTTTCCGGTACGCCCGTGGACTGTGTCAAGATGGCTATGGAATATTTTCTCAAAGATGACCGGCCGGACCTCATCATTTCCGGCATCAACGACGGTTATAATCTGGGCAGCGATGTCCTTTATTCGGGGACGGTGTCAGCGGCCATGGAAGGGCCGTATTATGGGATTCCGGCCTTTGCCGTATCTATGATCGGAATGACTGAAGAACGCTGTGTGGAAACGGCTCGCTTGATGTGGCAGTTGATTCAGAAAATTACACTCCAAGGTCGTTTTCCGGGGATTGTCAACGTTAACGTACCTCCGAAAGGCGAAATCAGCTTAAAAAATGTCTGCATTACGTCCCAGACCGTCCAGATTTACCATAACGTCATCGCTGAAAAACGCGATCTCGACGGCAGTGTCTGCTATCGTATCGTCGGCGACATCGACATGACGACGGCTCCTCCCGACAGTGACGTGGCCTGCGTTCGAGACGGGCACATTGCCTTGACGCCGCTCAAGTGGCAGCAGACGGCAGAACGGGCTTTGGACCACCTGAAGGGAGCCCTCTATTTATGAGTGATGCCGACCTTATCGAACTGGCCCGGGACTATCGCCGTCATTCGTACAGCCCCTATTCCCACTTTCCCGTTGGTGCTGCCGTCCTGATGGAGTCAGGCCGGGTTTTTGGCGGCTGCAACATCGAAAATGCCAGCTATCCCTTGAGTAACTGTGCCGAACGGACGGCCATTTTTAAGGCTCTTTCCGAAGGGGAGAGAGCGTTTAAAGCACTGGCTGTCGTAGCCGATACGGACGGCCCCTGCTCTCCCTGCGGTGCTTGCCGTCAAGTCATGGCCGAGTTCCGCATCCCGCGGATTATTATGGCCAATATGAAGGGCGACATGGCAGTCGTTTCTTGGGAAGAATTGCTTCCTTACGCCTTTTCCGGAGACGCTTTGTCTGAATAGTATCGTCAATACGGACAAATTTCCACAAAGGGCTTGCATTTTTTGAACAGCCGCGTTATAATAACAGCACATCATACATATTGCGTGAACGAAACACACGGGAGAAGGCACAGCCTACCGACGGAGTCAAACTCTCAGGTGCCCCTAAAAGGGGTGGGACCGTGTGTGGACACGACTCTGGAGAGTCCCATTTGGGCGCCGAAGGTGCAAGGATATTGTTTCTAATCTCTCAGGCAAAAGGACAGAGCTAGCAGAAGAAAGCTTTTATTTTTCTGCGACCTTTTAGGACCTATCTCTTCAGAGTGATGATGATAGGTCTTTTTTTATGTTATTATACTAAAATACACTAAAAGGGGAGTATGCAAGATGTTGGAAACATTGAATGCCATTGACAGTTTTATTTGGGGACCGCCTTTATTGATCCTGCTCATCGGGACCGGTATCTTATTGACGGTTCGCCTTCGTTTGTTGCAGATTTCGAAGCTGCCGAGAGCCTTGAAGCTCATCTTCACGGCTAAGAACCAGGGCGATGGCGACGTAGACAGCTTTAAAGCCTTGTGCACGGCTTTGGCAGCAACCGTCGGTACGGGCAATATCGTCGGCGTCGCAACGGCTGTTCATGCCGGCGGTCCCGGAGCCATTTTCTGGATGTGGATGGCAGCCTTCGTCGGTATGGCTACGAAATACGCCGAAGGTTGTTTAGCCGTTAAGTATCGGACGGTCGATAAGAACGGTGAAATCGCCGGCGGCCCGATGTACTACATCGAAAATGGGTTGGGTAAAAAGTATAAACCCTTGGCATTCTTGTTTGCCTTCTTCGGCGTCTTGGTCGCCTTCTTCGGTATCGGCACCTTTGCACAGGTCAACTCTATCGTTGAAATTACGCGTCTGACGACGAGCATTCCTGTCGAATATACGGCCGTTGTCCTGACCGTCCTGGTTGCAGCCATTACCATCGGCGGTCTGCAGTCCATCGCCCGCGTCGCTTCTAAAGTCGTTCCGGCTATGGCCATTATTTACGTCATCTCGACGGTAGCCTTCTTGGTCGTCTTTGCGGATAAGATTCCTGCCGCTGTCGAACAAATCCTGGTCAGTGCCTTCACCCCGACGGCGGCTGCCGGCGGCTTCCTCGGTGCTACCGTTTTAGTTGCCATGCGAAATGGGGTAGCCCGCGGCGTCTTCTCTAACGAATCGGGCCTTGGCAGTGCCCCGATTGTAGCTGCTGCTGCTAAAACTAAATGGCCGGCTGAACAGGGCCTCATCTCCATGACCGGTACCTTCATCGATACGATTATCATCTGCACCTTGACGGGTCTCGTCTTAGTCGTCAGCGGTGCCTGGATGGGCGACGTCAATGGGGCAGAACTTACCAACGCTGCCTTCACGATGGCCTTCCCGACGTACGGCAGCATCATCCTCTGTGTCGGCCTGACCCTCTTCGCTTTCACGACGATCCTTGGCTGGAACTACTACGGTGAACGCTGCGTTGAATACCTCGTCGGCGTTAAAGGTATCATGCCGTACCGTATTATCTTCATCGCTCTCGTCGCCTGCGGCGCCTTCATTAAACTCGACGTCATCTGGATTTTGGCCGATATCGTAAACGGTTTGATGGCCATCCCGAACCTCATTGCCCTCATCGGCTTGAGCGGCGTCGTCGTAGCAGAAACGAAAAAATACTTCGATTACTTGAAAGAAGAAAAGAAAGATGTGTCCGACGATTTGGAAGAAGAAGCAACACCGGGTCACTAAATCTTTCTAAAAAAATACTTGACGATTCTCTCCATTATGGTATAATTAATCTTGTGCCAAGCACTGAGTAAAATTTCTGCAAGGTACAAGAGATATGCCGGGGTGGCGGAATGGCAGACGCACCTGACTCAAAATCAGGCGGGTAACACCGTGAGGGTTCAAGTCCCTCCCTCGGCACCAGGTTTAATAGGGAAGCCGTATACAGTACATGATAATGTATCGTATACGGCTTTTTCGTGTTTATAATAAGATTTTTATATCAGCCACGTATTATTAAAAAACGAGGAAATCCCTATTTCTCTCTATAATTTCTAGGCAATAAAAAATCAGGGACAACATCTATGGATGCTGTCCCTGCAAAACTTTATTGAAGTTTTTCCTTGTGAATCTATTTTACACAATAGGAAACCATTTGTCAATTAAATTGGACAGGAGATTTAAGGTGGTAGTTAGTATTGGGTTGAAGGAATAGTCATAGTCACGTTGAACTCGTTCTACCCACTGGTGCAGCTGCCGTGCCGTTCGATCGTTAATCCCTTTACTGTTCACGATTTGTTTGTGTGCCCAGAGACAAGTGATGATTTGCTGGACTCGTTCATTTGCCAATTTTCTATCGATAATGACAGTAGATATATCTGCATTACTCATTGCCCGAGTCATGCCCCAATTGGCTTTTTTTCTAACCTCTCTGGACTTGGTTTTTAAATCGTTTAAAATACAGTTATTATGTGCAGCTGCATTACGGATGTATTTCACGGTCAACATAAGATAGAAATTGTCTTTGTATCTATTGGATTCTTGTCGGGTGAATTGAAAACTAGGGCGCTCTATTGAATTCTTGTAAAAAGATATAAAGGAACCGAAGGTTATGATTTCAAGAAAGATCCACACTGGTAAATCGTCTTTATATTTTAGATAGGCTTCCCGGCAATAAGGGCTTCGACTATTTTTATTCAGCTCTTGCATTAAGTGAATACGATTATTTTCAGGTAGATTATTTATATAATCAGAAACAATAGTATAACCGTCTTCATTTGGATTATCTGTAATAAGCTTCATCAATTTGACTTTTGCGAAATGCTCTATATTTAAAGCCATTTGTACAATAATTTCTCTAAGATACATGTCCAGTATGGCTAAATCTACGAGATAAGCAAAATCTAGATTTAAGTATTTGCTTCCCGTAATATCTTTATCAAAATTTTTTCGATATGCCAGAAGTTTAAAGAAATTATTATTTTCTTTTAAATAGGTGATCGCTTCTGCTTCATTTATACCGATAAAAGTAATTCCTTTTTTCTTTAAATGATTAATCTGTTCAGGATAGGTAAGTTTACTTCTGTGAGACACCGATTATCATAGCCTTTCTTTATATATTCTAACCGTGCTATAAACTCTATAAAAGTAAGAGTACCGATATCACGATTATATTACTGCCATAACGTTTTGGATAAAAATAGAAAGATAAACTAACGGAATAGCCTGTATAAAACGGGAAAATACACTTCTTTATAGCAGTATAGCATATCTAATAAAATGAGAGCAAATTGATTAAACTGTATAACTCTTTAGATTGGTCTTGAAAATTCACTGGAAAAAATCATTCCATAGTCAGTATGGGCAGAAACGTGAAGCGGTTTTAGCGTTTTACATTAGTGTTTTTCGGGCCCTTTTATATTTTAGGTATCATATAGAATTATAAAGAGACATGATTCCTCGGTGCCTACTCTTTTTCATTTCGACACTGTTTTCTTCCTATCTATATATGTTATAATAGAATCGATATATGATTATAGGGAGGAGTCGATTTACATGAATGAAATCTTTGCCAGACGGAGTATCCGGAAATTTTTGCCTACCATGGTAGAAGATGAAAAGATAGAACAGCTGCTGCGTGCTGCCATGGCCGCTCCATCTGCCGGAAACCAACAACCTTGGGAATTTTATGTCGTCCGCGACAAACGGGTCATTCAGGACTTATCTCAGTGCAGTCCGTATGCCGGCTGTGCCAATGGCGCTGCCTTGGCGATTGTCGTCTGTTCTCGTGACGAACACATGCGTTTTCCTGCTTTTACGCCCCTTGATCTCAGTGCGGCCGTTGAAAATATCCTCATCGAAGCGGTACACCTCGATCTCGGTGCTGTTTGGCTTGGCGTTACGCCCTATCGGGCTCGTGAAGTTTTGGTCCGTCGGGCTTTGGGCGCTCCTAAAGGCGTTACCCCCTTTGCTATCGTTGCTCTCGGGTATCCTCAGGCAACAGCAGAAGACAAACCGCATGAAGACCGCTATGATCCATCCCGCATTCATTACGTATAATTCTTGTACGGCCTTGAAAGGGTCCTGTCGCTACTTGGCAGGGCCTTTTCCTATTTAAATTTAAAGAGGGAATTTCTATGATTGAAGAAAAAAAGCCTGTCACCGTCCATTTGGCTGAACTGCGGCGACGCCTCTTATTTTCGCTGGCAGCCTGGCTCGCGGGCAGTATCGCCGCCTATGCCTATGTAGAAGATATCATCGCCGTCATTTCAGCTCCGGCCGGAAAGCTGTATTTTTTGAATCCGGCTGAAGTATTCTTTTCTTATCTGCAAGTCGCGGGAGTGACCGGTTTATTTGTGACCCTGCCCATCCACTTTTATGAATTATGGCGTTTTTTAAGACCGGGACTTCGCGATACCGAGGCCAAGGCCTTCGTCTGGTTTATGCCGGCCGCTCTTGTTTTGTGGTATGGCGGGGCTGCTTTTTCCTTCTTCGTCGTCTTTCCCCAAGCCGTCCAATTTTTTCTGAGTTTTTCTGCCCTCTCCCTGCAGCCCATGTTTTCTTTAGCGGCCTATCTGTCCTTCTTCATCGCCTTTGTGCTGCCGTTTGCCATCGGCTTTGAGCTGCCCCTGGCGCTGATTATCCTGGCGCGTTTGGGCTTGGTGACCGGGAGATCCCTGCGGCAGAAGCGACGTTTCTTTATCGTAGGGGCTTTCATCTTTGCCGGCGTCGTATCGCCGACGACGGATATGATTACCCAGACGGCCATTGCCGTGCCCTTGATCTTTCTCTATGAGGGAACGATTGTGGTTATGAGATTTATGAAGCCCTAGGTATATTTATTGAAATAAATGATTTTATCTTTATCCACCGGAAGACTCCTTCCTCTTAGGCGGGAGATGAATGGCGGGTAGTTGAGTAGATTCAATTCCCATAAAAACCACAAATCCACGTAGATAGTCTTGTTTGCGTGTTTTTTAGGATTCATGTATACAGTATTTTTTTGTATACAAAGTGGCCGTCCCTTGTAATGTGTTTCCATTTTGCTATAATAGAGAAAGCGGTGAATGTATGGGCGTCGATTGGCTGTGCGTTTACCGGTCTGATTCAATTTTTATACGCAGGAGGGTATTTTCATGAAAAAAATTCGTTCGGTTTTAGTTGCCAACCGCGGAGAAATTGCCATTCGTGTTTTCCGGGCTTGTAATGAACTGGGAATCCGCACGATTGCGATTTATTCCAAAGAAGATTCGCTGTCGCTGCACCGATTCCGTGCAGATGAATCGTATCTTGTCGGTGAAGGCAAAAAACCGGTAGATGCATATTTAGATATTGAAGATATTATCCGTATTGCCCATGAGCACGACGTCGATGCCATCCACCCCGGTTACGGATTCTTGTCCGAAAATGCGGACTTAGCGAAACGCTGTGAAGAAGAAGGTATTATCTTTATCGGTCCTAAAGTAGAACACCTTATCATGTTCGGCGATAAGATCAATGCCCGTATTCAGGCAAAAAAGGCCGGTATTCAGTACATTCCCGGCAGTGACGGCCGCGTTGAAAGCTATGAAGAAGTCGAAAATTTTGCCAAGGAAGTCGGACTTCCGATTATGCTGAAAGCTGTAAACGGCGGTGGCGGCCGCGGCATGCGTATGGTCGACTCCATGGAAGAACTGCGCGATGCTTATGAACGGGCAAAATCGGAAGCGCAGCTGGCTTTCGGCAGCGATGAAATTTATCTCGAAAAATGTATCATCAATCCGAAGCACATCGAAGTCCAGATCATGGGCGACGAACACGGCAACGTCATTCACCTCTTTGAACGTGACTGCTCTATCCAGCGCCGTCATCAGAAGGTCGTTGAAACGGCTCCGGCTTCGGCCCTGCCTGTAGAACTTCGTCAGAAAATCTGCGATGCTGCCTTGAAGTTGATGAAAAACGTTCATTACGTCAATGCAGGGACCGTCGAATTCTTGGTTACGCCTGACGGCAACTTCTACTTCATCGAAGTTAACCCCCGTGTCCAGGTAGAACACACGGTCACTGAAATGATTACGGGTATCGACATCGTCCAGACTCAGATTAAAGTCGCTGAAGGTTATGCCCTCGACAGCGATGAAATCGGCATTAAGTCTCAGGATGCTGTCCACTGTCTCGGCAATGCCATCCAGTGCCGTATTACGACAGAAGATCCGCTGAATAACTTCATGCCGGATTCTGGTAAAATCACGGTATACCGCAGCGGCGGCGGCTTTGGTGTCCGTCTCGACAGCGGCAATGCTTATACAGGAGCCATTATTACGCCGTATTATGATTCGCTCTTGGTTAAGTCGACGACATACGGCCTCGATCATGCCAAAGCCGTCCAGAAGATGCTCCGCGTCCTTCAGGAATTCCGTATTCGCGGCGTCAAGACCAATATCGGCTTCTTGATCAACGTCCTGAAGAGTCCTGAATTCGTCGACGGTTCGTATAATGTCAACTTCATCGACAATCATCCGGAACTGTTCGAACTTCCGGTTGTACAGGACCGCGGCACGAAACTCTTAGAGTACATCAGCGATACGACGATTAACGGCTATGCCGGTGCCGGCCACCAGGAAAAGACTGAATTTGAACCTTTGGAACTGCCGAGTGTTGAAAACGGCCCGTATCCGGACGGCACGAAACAGAAATTTGATGCCATGGGACCGGAAAAATTCTCCCAGTGGATCAAAGAACAGCATAAGGTATTCTTCACCGATACGACCATGCGTGATGCGCACCAGTCCTTGTTTGCTACTCGTGTCCGTACCATCGATATGCTCCGTGTCTTGGAAGCAGCCTCGAAGAAACTCCCGAACCTCTTCTCGTATGAATGCTGGGGCGGGGCGACCTTCGACGTAGCTTATCGCTTCCTTTATGAAGATCCTTGGGTTCGCCTGCGCCAGATGCGTGAAAAGGCTCCCAACATCCTTCTCCAGATGCTCGTCCGCGGTGCTAATGCCGTCGGCTACACCAGCTATCCGGACAATGTCGTCAAAAACTTCATCGACCTCTCGGCCAAGAACGGCATCGACGTCTTCCGTGTTTTTGACAGCCTTAACAGCTTAGACAATATGTACGGCACGATTCAGGCCGTTCGTGAAAACAATAAATTGGCAGAAGTAGCCCTCTGCTACACCGGCGATATCCTCGATCCGTCGCGGAATAAATACGATTTGGCATACTATGTCAACATGGCTAAGGAATTGAAAAATGCCGGTGCCAACATCATCGCCATTAAAGATATGGCAGGTCTCTTGAAACCGGAAGCTTCTTACCGTTTGGTATCGGCTTTGAAAGATGCCGTTGACCTTCCGATTCACCTCCATACCCATGATGGTTCGGGCAATGCCATTACGACGTACAGCCGGGCTATCGATGCCGGTGTCGATATCGTCGACGTTGCTTATTCGGCCTTTGCCGGCGGTACCAGCCAGCCGAGCATGAGCACCTTGTATTACGCTTTGAGCGGCAAGGATCGTCAGCCGGACCTCGACGTCAATGCTATGGAAGAAATGTCCCGCTACTGGGCTACGGTTCGTCCGTACTACAAAGGCGTCGACAAAGCCGAAGCTTATCCGAATACGGAAGTCTACCAGCATGAAATGCCGGGCGGTCAGTTCTCCAATCTCCGCCAGCAGGCTAAGGCTGTAGGCCTCGGCGACCACTGGAATGAAATCAAAAAGATGTACCATACGGTCAGCATGATGTTCGGCGATATCATCAAAGTTACGCCGTCGTCCAAGGTTGTCGGCGACATGACCTTGTTCATGGTCCAGAACAACCTGACCGAACAGGATATCTACGATAAAGGCGACGTCCTCGACTTCCCGCAGTCCGTCGTCGAATTCTTCGAAGGCCGTATCGGCATTCCGTATCAGGGCTTCCCGGAAAAACTCCAGAAGATTATCCTCAAAGGAAAGAAACCCCTTACGGAACGGCCGGGCAAGAGCCTGGCACCGGTCGACTTCGACGCCGTCCGTGCCAAATTGGCTGAAAACGGCTACAAGCACGAAGCCGAAGACATCAATGCTTACTGCCAGTATCCGAAAGTCTTCGAAGACTACAATGAAAAGGTCAAGAGATTCGGCGATGTCAGTGTCCTCGATACGCCGACCTTCTTCTTCGGCATGAAGAAAAATGAAGAACTTCACGTTGAAATCGAAGAAGGGAAGGATCTCATCATCACCCTGATCAATATCAGCGATCCTGATGAAAGCGGTGTCCGCACGGTTACCTTCATGTTCAACGGTGCCGAACGTGAAATCCGCATCCAGGATAAGAGCGTCGACATGAAGACCGTTTCCCGCCGTAAGGCAGATCCTGATAAGGCCGGTGACATCGGTGCCACCTTGTCCGGTTCGGTCGTCAATGTCCTCGTTTCCAAGGGCCAGAAAGTTAAGAAGGGCGAACCCTTAGTCGTTACCGAAGCCATGAAGATGGAAACGACGATTACGTCGCCTATCGACGGAACTGTCGGTGAAATCTACGCCGTCAAAGGCCAGGCTATCATCAGCGGCGACTGCTTGCTGGAAGTATTGGAATAAGATTACGGTTTATAAAGCAATAAAAGGTGCTGCCGCATGTGCGGCAGCACCTTTTTCATTAAAGGAGAATAGCTATGAAAATGGTAACCGTCTATTTACTGGGGAAGATGTTTTCGGTTCCTGAAGATTTGACGATTATGCGGGCTATGGAATACTCCGGCTTCCGCTTGGTTCGCGGCTGCGGATGCCGAAGTGGGTTTTGCGGGGCCTGCGCCGTCGTCTACCGCCTGAAAGGGCAGACTGAAACGCATTCGGCCCTGGCCTGTCAAACGAAGGTTGAAGACGGCATGTGTGTCGGCCGGCTGGAATCGTTTCCCATCAAAAAGATGGAATATGACATGGATGATTTGCCCGTTGCCGGAAATGTCGTCGGTCAGCTTTATCCTGAGATTTATAACTGCATTCACTGCAATGCCTGTACGCGGAACTGTCCTCAAGGGATTCAAGTCATGAAATACATCGCCCTGGCCCAGAAAGGTGATTATGCCGGCTGCGCGAAAGAGTCCTTCCGCTGTGTTTGCTGCAATATCTGTGCTGCCAGCTGTCCGGCGAAAATCAGCCACGGACCGGTCGGCCTCTTGGCACGGCGCCTCATGGGGAAGTATATTGCCAAAAAGAGCCGTCATTTGGAAGACCGCGTAAAAGCGATTCAAGAAGGGCAGTATATTGCCGATGTACAGCGGTTGATGGAAGCCGATGACGATGAATTGCGCCGCTTATACGAAGGGCGGACGATTGAAAAATAGGAGGACCTCATGATATATACCGAAGAAATGCGGGCGTCTCAGGCGCGGGTCGAGGCGACGCGCAGTATCCGCTTGTCGGAATCCTTGCCGCGGTTTACGGCTGAAGAAAAGGATGCCCTTTTAAAACAATTTCACCCTGATTATCACGAAGACGGTTTTACACGCCTGTCCGTAGGACCCAATAAGGGCGATCAAGTACCGTCTGAACTGGCCGTCCTCTTACAAGGCCAGAGCCGCATGGATGAAGCCGACGTCGATGTCGACCATATCCAGTTTGAGACCGACGTCCTGGTCATCGGCGGCGGCGGGTCCGGTGCTGCCGCAGCTATTGAAGCGGCCCGTCATGGAGCAAAGGTCCTCATGGCCACCAAACTGCGCCTGGGCGATGCCAATACGGGTATGGCCGAAGGGGGCATACAGGCTGCCGATAAGGAAAATGATTCGCCGGCGGCACATTATTTGGACGCCATGGGCGGCGGTCACTATAAGAATATTCCCGAACTGCTCTCTGAATTGGTTCTTCATGGGCCGGAAGCTATTCAGTGGCTCAGCTCCTTAGGCGTCTTATTCGATAAGGACAGCGATGGCGCCATGGTAACGACCCACGGCGGCGGGACGTCTTATAAACGGATGCATGCCTGCGGGGATTATACGGGAGCGGAAATCATGCGCGTTCTTCGCGATGAAGTCCGTAACGCCGGCGTCGATGTCATCGAATATTCGCCGGCTGTCGAATTGCTGCTTGACGGGGAAGGCCGGGCTGCCGGTGCCGTCTTGTATGATTTCGATACCCGGGAATACCACGTCGTTCGAGCAAAAAGCGTCATCCTCGCTGCCGGTGGTGCCGGGCGTCTCCACTATCAAGGCTTTCCGACGTCGAATCATTATGGATCGACGGCGGATGGGCTGGTCATGGCCTATCGGGCCGGCGTCCCGCTCCTTTATGCCGGCGCTATTCAATATCACCCGACAGGGGCCGCTTACCCGCCTCAGATTTATGGAGCCTTGGTCACGGAAAAGGTCCGTTCTCTCGATGCCATGCTGGTCAATAAGGACGGCGATGCCTTCCTCCATCCTTTAGAAACGAGAGATGTCGTGGCCGCGGCCATTATTCGCGAGTGCCAAGAACGGAACAAGGGCGTCTATGCCCTGCACGGCCAAGCCGTCTGGCTCGATACGCCTATGGTCGATATTCTTCATGGGGAGGGGACGATGGAAAAAAGACTGCCGGCTATGATTCATATGTATGAAAAATTCGGCATCGATATCCGAAAACAGCCGATTTTAGTCTATCCGACCCTCCATTATCAAAATGGCGGTATCTGTATCGGAGCTAAGAGTGAAACAAAAATCCCCGGCCTCTATGCGGCCGGGGAAGACGTCGGTGGTATTCACGGAAAGAACCGACTCATGGGCAACAGCCTCTTGGACATCATCGTCTTTGGCCGGATTGCCGGGACCGAAGCGGCGGTCTACAGTGAGCAGGCCCATCCCGGAAAGGGGAATCTCGACCACGTTCGTCGCTTTGATGAAGAACGGGCCGCTGCCGGCATTACCGAAAAGGTCTTATCGCCGAAACTCCTTCCGGACTACACCCATAATCGGGGTACCCGGGGGTAAGTGTTAATCCGCCAATTTTTCACCGTGCAGATGGTGTACCTTCCAGGTGATGGCCAGACTGAGGCACAAGAGAATCGTGCCGGCTCCCCAAAAGACGTACTTCATTCCGATATAGGTGGCAATGATGCCGCCTAAAATCGGGCCGCCCATGGCGCCGACCTGCTGGGCCGAGAACATGAGCCCGAAGACCCGGCCCTTGATATTGGCACTCGTCTTTTCCGCCAAGATGGCATTGATCGACGGATAGATGCCGGAGAAGAAGAGGCCGACGGCGAATTGGCTGGCTGCGAAGGTGTAAAGCGTATCGGGAAGGGCCTGGATGAGGAAGAAAATACCCGCCAGAACCAGTACGATGCGCAGGGTCTTTACGAAACCGTGGCGCTGACCGAAACGGCCCCAGAGGGGAGCCGTAATGGCGCTGGCAAAACCGCCCAGGGAGAAGATAAGGCCGGCTACGAAGACCAGGTTGTCGATGTCTCCGGCAAGGTAAGAAATATAGGTCGTTAAAATCGGCTGGACGATGAGGATGACAGCCTGTACTAAGGCGGCGCTGATGAGCATCAGGCGGATGACAGGCGTCTTCCATAGGCTGACTTGGCCGCTTTTGCTGTCGGCACTGATGGTATCGGCAGACGGTGCCGTGTCCGTCGGCGGTTCTTTAATAAAGAAGACCAGAACTAAAAAGTTAAGGAACAAAGCGGCGGCTGCCAAAAAGAAGGATTGGCGCATGCCGAAGGTTTCGGCTAAGATGCCGCCAAAGAGGGGGCCGATGATGCCGCCGGCTGTGAGGGCCCCTTGCATGACGCCCAGGCAGATGCCCAGTTTTTTGGGCGGAGCATAGGTGGTCATGATGGCCAGTTCCATGGGCCACAGACCCGACGCAAAGCCTTGGAACATCCGCATGAAAGTCAGTTCCAGCGGTGTCGTTACGATACCGCCGAGAAAATAACTGATCGATAAAAGAAAACTGGCGCGAATCGCCATGAGTCGTTTGCCTCTCTTGTCGGCCATCCGTCCCCATATGGGGGCCATGACGGCACTGATGAGAAAGGTCGAGGAAAAGACGATACCGGACCAAATGTTGACCGACGCCGGATCGACGCCGAGGTCTCGGGTAAGATACATAGGCAGGAAGGGGATGAGCATGGTGTAGCTTGAGGACATGAAGACGACGTTACACGTTAGAATTGCTAAACAAAGTTTCCAGTTCACAGCGATCACCTTTCTTTCGATTTGTTAACGTAGTCAATTTACTATTATACGCCGCCGCCAGGATAATAACAACGGCCATTGCCTTGTCATGATAAAGATAGGGCTTTATAATTAATAATATCTATGTTGGAAAGGAATGATTCTCCTTGGCCATTTATCTTGCAAAGCGCCTCTTTGGCGCCTGTATCGTCCTATGGGCGGTCATTACCATTACTTTTGGTCTGATGCACGCCATTCCCGGCGGTCCTTTTACGCAGGAAAAGAAACTGCCGCCGGCCGTCATGGCGACGGTGGAAGCCCGCTACCATCTCGATGAACCCTTGTGGAACCAGTACGTCGATTACGTCCGCCATGCCGCTGTTCTCGACCTCGGTCCGTCTTATAAGTATCCCGGCAAAACGGTCAACGATATCATCGCAGAGACCTTGCCTGTATCGGCTGAGCTCGGACTCATCAGCCTTTTCCTTGCCATCGGGGCCGGTATCCTTGCCGGCATGGCTGCTGCCTGGTATAAGAATACCTGGGTTGATTACGGGATGATGATCGGCGCTACTCTCGGCGTTTCGGTCCCCAGTTTTATTTTTGCGGCCGTTCTCATACAGCTCTTCGCTTTTACTTGGCCTGTCCTGCCGGCGGCTTTATGGAAAGGTCCGGCCTATGTCATCCTGCCGGCCTTGGCTCTGGCTGCGCAGCCGACGGCTTTTATTATGCGTCTGACAAGGTCTAGCCTCGTCGATGCCTTGGGACAGGATTATATACGGACGGCTCGCTCTCGAGGCATTGGTTCTTGGTCCTTATTGTACCGTCATGCCCTGCGCAACGCCCTCCTGCCCGTCGTCAGTTATATCGGGCCCTTGGCTGCGGCCTTGATGACCGGGAGCTTTATCGTCGAGACGATTTTTGCCATTCCCGGATTGGGGCGTCACTTCGTTACCAGTATTTATAACCGCGATTACACGGTCATCTTGGGGATTACTATTTTTTACAGTTTTCTTATCATGATGATGAATTTACTCGTCGACCTTATCTATCCGCTCTTAGATCCGCGCATTACCGTCGACAGCCGAAAGGAGGAATAGCCATGGATTTCACACCGATTACGGAGGCGGACCGAGGGGAACCCTATGTGGCACCTCAAACGCTGAGGGACCGCGGTTGGCGTCGGATGAAGAGCAATCCCTTGGCCCTTTGGGGCATGGCTATCGTCATCGTCATGACACTCTTGGCGGTCATCGGACCTTTTTTATCCCCCTATACTTATGCCGACCAGAGTTTTTCTGATGCCAATGCCTGGCCGTCGGCAGCACACTGGTTCGGCACCGACTCACTCGGACGGGACCTCTTTGTCCGCGTCTTGTACGGTGCCCGCATTTCCTTGTCCATCGGCCTGGTGGCCAGCCTTATTAATGTCTTCATCGGCGTTCTCTACGGCGGGATTGCGGCTTTGGCCGGAGGTCGGGTCGACCGGATCATGATGCACGTCGTCGATATCCTTTACTCCATCCCCATGCTGCTCTACGTCATTTTGCTGATGGTCGTCTTCAAACCGGGGCTGATCAACATTTATTTAGCCTTAGGTATCGCCTATTGGCTCAATATGGCCCGTGTCGTCCGCGGCCAGATCCTTAGCCTGAAACAGCAGGAATACGTCATGGCTGCCCGTTCCTGCGGGACGTCGACCTGGCAGATTTTGCGGCGGCATATGATTCCTAACTGCGTCGGGCCGATTATCGTTACGCTCACCTTATCGATTCCGGAAGCCATCTTTACGGAAGCCTTTTTAAGCTTTATCGGTCTGGGAGTATCGGCACCGATGGCGAGTTGGGGCGTCCTGGCTTCAGAAGGTATTAACAGCATGCGCTCCTTTCCCTTTCAGCTGGCCTTTCCGGCCTTGGCCCTGTGCATTACCATGCTGGGCTTCATGTTCTTAGGCGATGGCCTGCGCGATGCCTTGGACCCGCAGCATCAGAAGGAGGGGAGCCGATGAATCCGTTACTCGAAGTGCGTCATCTGTCTATTTCATTCCACACGTACCGAGGCCTTTTAGAAGCCGTTCATGACGTATCGATTACGGTCCATCCCGGTGAAACCGTCGGCATTGTCGGCGAATCGGGATGCGGCAAGTCGGTTACGTCCCAGGCGGTTATGAAATTATTGCCCCAGGGAGCTGCGGAATACCGGAGCGGCGAGATTTTATGGGAGGGACGCGATCTCCTGCCCTTGTCAGAATCGGAGATGAATGGCCTTCGCGGCCGCGATATGGCTATGATTTTTCAGGATCCCATGACATCCCTCAATCCGGTTCTCACCATTGGGGCCCAGCTTTGCGAAGGGCTTGCCCTCTATCAGAAACTGTCTAAACAGGAGCAGCGGACAAAGGCTGTAGAACTGTTAAAAGCCGTCGGTCTGACTTCACCGGAAAAGCGGCTCGACCAATACCCCCATCAATTATCGGGCGGTATGCGTCAGCGCTGTCTCATTGCCATGGCACTATCTTGTTCGCCGAAACTCCTCTTTGCCGATGAGCCGACGACGGCTCTCGACGTTACGACAGAAGCACAGGTCTTGGACGTCTTAAAGAAAATGCAGGCAGAACTCGGTATGGCCGTCGTCCTCATTTCCCATAATCTAGGCGTCATTGCCCAGATGTGCCGCCGCATTTACGTCATGTATGCCGGTACCGTCGTTGAAGAAGGGACGGCAGAGGATATTTTTTACCGACCGGCTCATCCTTATACCAAGGGGCTGTTGGCCTCTCTTCCGGACCCAACGGATCGGGATAAGGTACTGACCGGGATTCCCGGCCAGGCCCCGGATTTATTCCATATGCCAAAAGGCTGCCGGTTCTATCGGCGCTGCCCTCGGGCTATGAAAGTCTGTATGGAAGCAGAACCGCCGCGGGAAGAAGCCGGTCCCGGTCATCACTATACCTGTTGGCTGGCAGAGGCAGAAAGGAGGATGGGCGATGGCACTCATTGAAGCTAAAGGCCTTACCAAACAATTTGTGATCGACCGCAATTGGTTAGGCCGTCCGAAAAAAGTGTTGACCGCTGTCAATCACGTATCCCTTACGATTGAGCCGGGCGAAACGGTTGGCTTGGTTGGCGAATCGGGCTGCGGCAAGTCGACCTTTGCCCGCACCTTATTGGGCCTGTATCCTAAAACCGATGGGGATATTTTTTATAAAGGCCGTAATATCGGCGAGCCTGAAATCGGGAAGGACTATCGACGCCAGGTGCAGATGATCTTTCAAGACCCGTATGCCTCCTTGGACCCGCGAATGACCGTCGAAGATATCATTAGCGAACCTCTTCGCAACTATGCGCTCTGTTCCGACGATAGAGAACGGCGTCAACGGGTGGCCGATTTATTGACCCAAGTCGATTTGAGACCGGAAACGGCCCAGCGCTATCCCCACGAATTCAGCGGCGGCCAGCGTCAACGCATCGGAATCGCCCGAGCCCTTGCCGTCGATCCGGAATGCATCTTTTGTGATGAACCGATTTCAGCTCTTGACGTATCGGTCCAGGTTCAAATCGTAAACATGTTAAAGCGCCTCCAGGAAGAACGGCAGTTATCGTATCTCTTTATTGCCCATGATTTGAGCATGGTTCACCATTTGAGTCGTCGTATTGGCGTCATGTATTTGGGAAATCTCGTTGAATTAGGCCCGAGCGACGCTGTCTTTCACGGGCCTCTCCATCCCTACACACAGATGCTCATTGCCTCTGTGCCGCGGCCGGATCCGCATTATCAGAGAACGGCCGTCGTTTCGGGTGAAGTTCCCAGCCCCCTTGATGTACCGTCGGGCTGCGTCTTTCATCCGCGTTGTCCCGATTGTGATGAACGGTGCCGCCGTGAGGTGCCTGCCCTTCGCTCCGTCGGGGAAGGGCGCCTGGTTGCCTGTCACCATGTCAAAGGAGGGACGGACTGATGAAAAAATATATCCTTTTATTCGTGGCCGTCCTCATGGCCGCTTTTCTCAGTGCCTGCGGCGTAGAACAACCGGATACGGTGAGCTACGTCTTAGAAGCGGAGCCGTCTCGCCTCGATCCGGCTATGACGACGGCCTTGGCTGAAAGCAATACAGAATTACAGATTTTTGAAGGCCTGACCCGTCTTGTCGATGATGTTCCTCAGCCGGCCTTGGCTAAGAGCTGGGATATTTCGGCCGATGGCAGGATTTATACCTTTCACCTCCGCGACGGAATCGAGTGGAGCGACGGGACTCCTATTACGGCCGGCGATATCGAATACTCCTGGAAGCGCGTCGTCGACCCCGACGTTGCTTCGGAAAATGCCTATATGCTCTTTTGCATCGATAAGGCCGAGGATTACTTTAAGAAGAAGGCCTCTTCTGATGAAGTCGGTGTCAAGGCCCTCGATGATAAAACCTTGGAAGTTCGTTTAAAAGAGCCGACATCCTACTTTTTGAATCTGACAGCTTTTCACTGCTATTATCCCGTACCGCGGAAGCTCGTCGAAGCAAAGCCCGATACCTGGGCCGCCGATGCCGAGGGAATGGTTTCCAGCGGGCCTTTTAAGATTGTCAGTTGGAATCATTCCAGTGAAATTAAATTGGTTAAAAATGAACGATATTGGGATGCCGATGCGGTGAAGCTCAGCCACATCGATCTTCCCATCAGCGATTCTCAGGCGACGAGATTGACTTTGGTAGAAAGCAATCAAGCCAATATGACCGTTGAGCCGCCGCCGGCCGACCAAGAACGGCTGGAAAAAATGGGGCTCTATAAAATTGCTCCGTATTTAGGCGCCTATTATTACGTCTTTAACGTCCAGCAAAAACCCTTTGACGACGTCCGCGTCCGCAAGGCCTTTGCCCTCTCGATTCAGCGCCAAGGCCTTATCGACCATATTATCCGGGCTGAAAAGGAACCGGCCTATGCCTGGGTTCCGCCGGGACTGAAAGATAAGGCCACGGGCCGTGATTTTCGGGAAGAAGGGGGCAATCTCATCAGTGAAGATCCGGAAAAGGCACGAAATCTCCTGCGTGAAGCCGGTTATGATGAAAACCATCCTCTTCCGCCGGTGACCATCCTGTTCAACACCAACGAGATGCACAAGGCCGTGGCGGAAGCAATCCAGGCCATGTGGAAGGATAATCTCGGTGTGTCCGTATCGCTCATGAATCAGGAATCGAAGGTATTCATGGCATCCCGGGCGCAGGGGGACTACCAGGTCGCCCGGGCTTCATGGATTGCCGATTATGCCGACCCCATGACCTTCCTCGACGTCTTTGCGGACGAAGAAAACGATGCCCAGTATCACAATCCGGCCTATAACGAACTGATTCGCCAGGCTAAGGCGACGAACGATGAAGCCCGGCGCATGGCCTATATGCATGAAGCCGAACAGATGCTCTTTGATGACTGCGTCATCATCCCAATCTACTATACGACCCAGCCTTACGTAGCCCAGCCTTATATTAAAGGCTACCATTGGTCACAACTGGGATTGGTAGATTTTAAAAATGCCTATATCGATGAAGGAGAAAGGACGTAACCCTATGGATTATCGTTGTGCCGCCCCTTTGAATCCGGGCGATACGATTGCTGTCGTGGCCCCGTCTGCGGCCCTTGCCGAAGATGATGCGGCCCAAGGCATTGCCTTTTTAAAAGAACTTGGATATCACGTAACGGTGGGACCATCCGTATCGGCTCACGACGGCTATTTGGCCGGCAGCGATGAACTGCGGGCTGCTGACATCAACACCGCTTTTGCCGATGACCGTGTAAAGGCTATTATGTGTCTTCGCGGCGGTTACGGGGCGACGCGGATCTTACCGCTTCTCGATTATGAGTTAATCGCCGCCCACCCGAAGATTTTCATCGGCTTTAGCGATATTACGGCGCTCCACACCGTCTTTCAGCAGCGCTGCCATTTTCGGCCCATCCACGGAACGATGGTCATGTCCCTAGCCCGTAAGGCTTCTGACTACACTCGGGAAGAATTGCGCTGGGGATTGGCCCATCCTTATGCTGCACGCACATTGCCTTCGGCGCCGACGATGCATCCCGAGACCCTCGTTCCCGGGACAGCGACGGGACCTCTCTTAGGCGGCAACTTGATGCTGCTGTCGGTTACCATGGGGACGCCTTATGCGTTACAATCGGAAGGGGGCATTCTCTGTTTGGAAGAAGTGGGAGAAGATGCCTATTCTCTCGACAGAATGCTCTGTCATATCGAGCAAGCCGGCCTCATTGACGGCGTGAAAGGCATTGCCTTTGGCGAATTTTACCGATGCAATCCTACGGAAGGGAGCACCTACGAATGGACCGTCGACGAAGTTATTCGTGCTTATGCGAAAAAATGGGGAAAGCCCGCCGTCAAAGGCCTGTCCTTTGGACACGGTGCCGATAACGCTTGGCTGCCCTTAGGCCAGACGGTGCGTCTGGAGGCTAAAGAAAATCGGACAGAACTCGTATTTTTACCCTAATGGTAGGAGGAATCCTGATGGAGTATAAACAATTAAAAGAAGACGCCTGCCGCTATGTCGACGAATTGAAACCCCTCATCTATGATATCGCTGACAAGCTGCATGCCCGTCCGGAACTGGGACAGGAAGAATTTTTTGCCTCCGCCTTGCTGAAAGACATTTTGACCGATCACGGTTTTACGCTTGATAACCCCGTTGCCGATGCCTTTCCCACGGCCTTTCACGGAACGCTTGGAAAGGGGCCGTTTCAGATGGGATTTTTGGCGGAGTACGATGCTCTGCCGAAAATCGGACACGGATGCGGCCACAATCTCATCGCCGCCATGAGCATCGGCGCAGCCCTGGCTTTTGCCAAAGCTGCCGGAGAGAAGGCGACGGTCCATGTCTATGGCTGTCCCGCTGAAGAAACGGTGGGCAGTAAAGTCTATATGAGTGAACACGGTGTCTTTGACGACCTTCACGCTGCGGTCATCGTCCATCCCGGAGTCGACAAGACTTATATAGGCGGCACGTCCTATGCGACACATCCCTTACAATTTACTTTTTTGGGAAAAGCCGCTCATGTTGCCGATACGGAGTATCACGGCATCAACGCCCTCGATGCCTTAGTTGATTTCTATGGCCGCCTCAAGGAATACGAAAAAACTTTGACCGAACGCCATATCATCGGCGCTATCATCACCGATGGCGGGACGGCGCCGAATATTGTACCCGATAAGGCTGTCCTCAAGGCGACGATTCGGGCCTTGACAGTGGATTATTTGGAACATAAAATGCTTCCGGATATCAAAAAGATGGCTCAAGATGTCGCTGCAGCTCACCAGGCCTCGGTAGAGATGGTCCATTATGAACCGCTCTATAAAAATATGGTCAACGATCCGAAAATGGACGTCTATTTTGCCGATGCCTTTAATCAGCTCTATGAAGAATTCGGCCTTCGCAGTGACGACTTTGCCGAAGGCTCGACCGATGTGGGCAACGTCAGTCAAGTGACGCGGGTCAGCCAACCAGAAATCTGTATCGGTTACGGTATGTCCGGTCATACGCCGGAATTTGCGGCGGCGGCCGGCAGTGATTTGGGAAAAATGCAGGCCCTGACCGGAGCCAAAGCGATGGCTATGGTAGGTCTTGACGTCATGGGGGAAGAACATTAAGAAAGACGCCGAGAAAAGTAGTTGACTTTTCTCGGCGTTAATGTTATTATATAAAAATCAGCTGCAACGAGACGTGAGTAAGAAAATGTAAGTTTTTTTTTATTGTGCCTGTTTATGGTTGTCAGGTTTTATGAAGAAATTCAAAAACGTGCTTGACAAGCTCTTCGTAGTTTGGTAAGATAAACAAGTCGTCGCTACGGCGACACGATGACCTTTGAAAACTGAACAATGATTGAATGAACGCCAGTAAATAAATCTTTAGATTTGTTTATACCGAGTTTTACTCGGGAGTG